>DASVAW010000139.1 GCA_036376135.1 Candidatus Polarisedimenticolaceae bacterium
CGCAGCGGGCGGTCGGGATCAGCGGGTGGCCGAGGGCTTCCGCCTCGAAGCGGCCGGGGCCCTCGACGATGTCGGGGAACGGGTCGTTCGGGTTCTCGAACGCGCAGGCGCTCATCGCGGCGAGGGCCTCGATCTCCCCGCAGGCGTCGACCCAGCGCGAGACGGCCGCGCCGTGGCGCGCGCGCCAGGCCTCCACCGCCATCGCCATCTGCGTCGTCCACAACGCGACCGCCGCGAACGGGGCGACGAGCTGGTTCCGCCGCAGCTCCATCCAGTCGAGCCGCTTCGCGAGCGACGCGATCGCGGCCGACGGGGCGGCTCCGTCGGAGTCGAGGGCCGCGCGGAGCTCGCGGAGGGGCTCGGATTCGAACGGCTCCCGCTCGATCCGTGCGAGCACCTCCGAAAGGACGCGAAGCTCCGCGCCGGGGCGGTCGGCGTCGTGCACGATCGCGACGACGCGTCGTCTCGCCGCGAGGGCGAGCGATCCGTTGAGGACGCCGAAGATCGCGAACGGGATCGCGGTCGTCGCACCGGACAGCCAGGTCAGAAGCGACACGAGCCCGCACGCGCCGAGGATCGCGGCGAGCATCCGGAGCGGCAAGGGGAACGGACGCGCGGGGGACCGCGCCCACGCGCGCAGCCGGTCGGGGTGGACCTCCGCGGCGACCGCGTCTCCCGCGAGGGCGAGGTCCTCGCGCAGCTCGAGGCGCGGCTTCAGCTCCTCGAGGGCGAGCTGACGATCGCGGATCGTGCGCGGCGTTGCGGGGGAGAGCAGCCACGTCGAAAGCGTCGCCTCACCGGCGCCGGTTCTGGTGGTGTTGACCCTTTCGAAGAGGGAGCCCGGGCCGAACAGGTCGAGGTCGGCGGCGTAGGGGTGGTGCTCGGGGGCGTGCCGCGAGCCGTCCCGCCCCGTGCCGGCCCAGCGCTCCTCGATCCGCGCGATGCCTGCGTCGTAGTGCGCGACCGCCCGGTCGGCGCGGGCCTTCGCGCGCAGGACGCGGTCGTGGAGGACGACGAGGACCACGAAGAGGAGGACGGCGACGGCGATCCAGCCCCAGCCCCAGGTCCCCTTCCAGGCGCCGATCGCGAGGGCGACGGCGAGGGCCGCGGTCGCGGCCCGTGAGAGCACGACTCGATCGTCCCGGCGGGACTCCCGACGCACGGCGGCCTCGCGCCGGGTCCGCCGGTCTTGATAGGCGTCAAGCGGGGGCGTCACCCGCGCATGGTGGCGCATGTCGGGGGATTCGGAAAGGTCGCGAACGGGCGTACACTCCCCCGGCACCGGCCCCCACGGAGGATTCCCATGCGTTGCCCCCGCTGCGGTCACGACGCCGCCGAGAAGGACAGCTTCTGCGCCTCGTGCGGCATGTTCCTGCGCGATGCCTGGATCGACCACCGCCTGCTCCTGGCGCTCGTCCACGAGCGGGAGGGGCGGCACACCGACGCGCGGCGCGAGCTCGAGCGGCTGCTCGCGGCCGACCCCGGCAACGTCCTCGCGAACCACCAGCTGGGAGTCCTGTTCTTCCACCAGGGGACGCTCGACCTCGCGATCGAGAGGTACAAGAAGGCGATCGACGGAGCCCCGCGCTTCCTCCTGTGTCACTACGACCTGGGCGTCGCGTGGTACCACCGGGGGAACATGCCGGAGGCGATCTGGTCGTACCGGACCTGCCTCGAGATCGACCCCAACTTCAACGCCGCGCACTACCGCCTCGCGATCGCCCTCTTCCACGCCGGGGAGCTCGACCAGGCGCTCGAGCATTTCGAGAAGTGCACCTCGCTCACCCCCGAGTACCTGATGGCCCGCTACCACGTCGGCGTGATCCACGAGCGGCTCGGCGACGTCGCGCGGGCGGAGCGCGAGTTCACCAGGAGCCTGGACGAGGGGGTGGGGGAGGTGTCGAGCCTGTTCCACCTCGCGGCGATCCGGAAGGCGCGGGGCGACGAGGCCGGCGCGCGCGAGTTGCTCGAGCGCGCGCGGCAGTTCGGTCGCGCCGTCGTGAAGTAGAAGGGAAGGCCCCATGACGACACCTGCCGACGACGGGCTCGTCTACGACTGGGCGGAGCACGGCCCGATGACGTTCCGGCGTCCGGGCGTGCGGGTGATGCTCGACGACGAGACGCTGCGCGACGGACTCCAGAGCCCCTCGGTCGCCGATCCGCCGCTCGAGGACAAGGTCAAGATCCTGCATCTCATGGACCGTCTCGGGATCGAGACGGCCGACGTGGGGCTTCCCGGCGCGGGACCGCGCCAGCGTGAGGCGGTGGAGACCCTCTGCCGCGAGATCGACCGCGCGAAGCTGCGCATCAAGGCCAACTGCGCGGGGCGCACCCTGATGGTGGACATCCAGCCGATGGCGGAGGTCCAGCAGAAAACCGGCGTTCCGATCGAGGCGTGCCTGTTCATCGGCTCGAGCCCGATCCGGCAATACGCCGAGGAGTGGGCGCTCGAGCAGATCCTCCGGCACACCAGGGAGGCGGTCACGTTCGCGGTGCGGGAAGGGCTCGACGTCATGTACGTCACCGAGGACACCGTCCGCTCGTCCCCCGACGACCTGCGCGTCCTGCTCACCGCCGCGATCGAGGCGGGGGCCAAGCGCGTCTGCCTGTGCGACACGGTCGGCGCCGCGGTCCCGCAGACCGCGTTCAATCTCGTCTCGTGGGTGCGGGGCCTCCTGTCCGAGCTGGGCGTCGCCGACCGCATCGGGGTCGACTGGCACGGTCACCGCGACCGCGGCCTCGGGATCGCGAACACCCTCGCGGCCGTCGAGGGAGGGGCGACGCGCGTGCACGGCACGGCGCTGGGCGTGGGGGAGCGCGTCGGCAATACGCCGATGGAGGAGATCCTCGTCAACCTGCGTCTGCTCGGCGTGCGCGACGACGATCTCTCGGCGCTTCCCGAGTACGTCGAGGCGGTGTCGCGGGCGACCGGGGTCCCGATCCCCGTGAACACCCCGATCGTCGGGAAGGACGCCTTCCGCACCGCGACGGGGGTGCACGCCGCCGCCGTCGTGAAGGCGCTCCGGAAGGGAGACGCGTGGCTTGCGGACCGGGTCTACTCCGGCGTGCCGGCGAGCTGGATCGGGCGCAGCCAGGAGATCGAGATCAGCCACATGTCGGGAAAGTCCAACGTCCTCTTCTGGCTGAACGCTCGCGGGCTCCCCGAGACCTCCGAGATCGTCGACGCGATCCTCGCCATGGCCAAGACCTCCCAGCGGGTGCTCAGCGAGGCGGAAGTGCTCGAAGCGATCCACCGCGTCCGGGCGTAAATGGGGACAGCAACCTATTTCCCAGTTGGGAAATAGGTTGCTGTCCCCATTTATCCGATGTCAATCGGCGATCGGCGTCTCCTGTAATAGGAATTAGGTGTCCTAATTCCGAAAAGGGGGTCGGATGCGCGTCGCCGGTTGGGAGGTGCGGGAACCGGGGCGGCCGATGGTCCTCGCGGAGCGCGAGGAGCGTGCGGGCGCGGGCGAGGTGATCGTCGAGGTGGCCGGGTGCGGCGTCTGCCACACCGACCTCGGCTACTTCTACGAAGGGGTCCCGACGCGCCACCCGTTCCCCCTCGTGCTCGGCCACGAGATCAGCGGCCGCGTCGTGGAGGCGGGGGACGGCGCCGCGAGCTGGCTCGGGCGGTCGGTGGTGGTTCCGGCCGTGATTCCCTGCGGGACCTGTCCCGCGTGCCTCGACGGCAGAGGCTCGGTCTGCCCGAAACAGATCTTCCCCGGCAACGACGTGCACGGCGGTTTCGCCACGCACGTGCGCGTCCCCGCGCGCGGCCTCTGCCCCGTTCCGGAAGGCGCCGACCTCGTCGCCCTCGCGGTGATCGCGGATGCCGTCTCGACCCCGTACCAGGCGATCGCGCGAAGCGGCCTCGGAGCGGGGGACGTCGCGGTGTTCGTCGGCGCGGGGGGCGTGGGCGGGTTCGGGGTGCAGGTCGCGGCCGCGCTCGGCGCGCACGTGATCGCCCTCGACGTGGACGACGCGAAGCTGGCGGCGCTTCGGGAGCACGGAGCCGCGGCGACGTGGAACGTCGCCGCGACCGAGCTCAAGGAGCTGCGCAAGCGGGTGCGCCGCTTCGCGGAGGAGCGCGGGGTCCCGACCTGGCGCACGAAGATCTTCGAGACCTCGGGGACGCCGGCCGGCCAGGCGACGGCATTCGGCCTGCTCGCCCACGGCGGCTGGCTCGGCGTCGTCGGATTCACTCCGAAAAGCGTCGAGGTGCGGCTTTCGAACCTGATGGCCTTCGACGCCGTCGCCCAGGGGACCTGGGGGTGCGCCCCCGAGCTCTATCCCGAGATCGTCCGGCTCGTCGTCGAGGGCAAGATCGCCCTCGAGCCGTTCGTCGAGCGCCGACCGCTCGCGTCCGTCAACACCACCTTCGAGGATCTGCACGCCCGGCGCGTCGCGCGTCGCGTGATCCTCGTGCCGGAGGCCTGAGCATGGAGTTCAAGGATCACGACCTCCCCGAGACGAAGGACTGGCCGGGGGTCCTGTACGAGCAGACGCCGCTGCGAAGCCCCGACGGCGCCGTCGTCGCGGGGCTGCACGCCGTCCGGATCACCCTCGACAATCCGAGGCAATACAACTCCTACACGACCGCGATGGTGAAGGGGGTGATCGCCGGAATGCGGCGCGCGTCGAACGACCGCGCCTGCGTGGCGGTCGTCTTCACGGGAGCGGGGGATCGCGCCTTCTGCACCGGCGGGAACACCGCCGAATACGCGACCTACTACGCCGGGCGCCCCGAGGAGTACCGGCAGTACATGCGCCTGTTCAACGACATGGTCACGGCGATCCTGCACTGCGACAAGCCGGTGATCTGCCGCGTGAACGGGATGCGGATCGGCGGCGGCCAGGAGATCGGGATGGCCTGCGACTTCTCGATCGCGCAGGACCTCGCGGTCTTCGGCCAGGCCGGTCCCCGCCACGGCTCGGCCCCCGACGGGGGGAGCACGGACTTCCTGCCCCTGTACGTCGGGATCGAGGCGGCGATGGAGAGCTGCACGACCTGCGAGCCGTGGTCGGCGCACAAGGCGCACCGTCTGGGTCTGCTCACGCGGGTCGTCCCCGCGCTCAAGCTCGACGGCGCGTGGATCCCCAACCCCCTGGTCGTGACCGACCGCTGGCTCGACGGATACGGCCGGATCGTGCACGGCGAGCGCCGCGCGGGGCACGAGCTCGCCGCCGGCAAGGAGACCCTCCGGCGGGCCACCGTCGATCTCTCCGAGCTCGACCGCGAGGTCGACGCGATGGTCTGGGCGCTGGCGAACCTGATGCCCGGCTGCCTGTCGAAGACGATCGAGAGCCTGCGCAAACACAAGCTCACGCCCTGGGACCGGAACCGCGAGGGGAACCGCGCGTGGCTCGCCCTCAACATGATGACCGAGGCGAAGGCGGGGTTCCGTGCCTTCCACGAAGGCGGCAAGGAGCGCCGCGAGGCGGACTTCCTCCTCCTCCGGCGACGGCTCGCCGAAGGCGAGCCCTGGGGAGACCCGCTGATCGACGAGGTCCTGGCGGCCGCCCGTGCCGCGGGCAAGGAGGCGAGATGAGCGCCTCCGTCCGGGCCGAGACGACCGTCCGGCCGCTGCGCGCGGGGGACTTCAACGACGTCGTCTCGATCGACACGCAGCACACCGGGACGGGGAAACCCGCCTACTGGGAGCGCGTCTTCCGGGCGTTCCTGCACCCCAGGCGCGGCGAGTTCCGCGTCGCCCTCGCGGCGAGCGAGGCCGGAAGCCTCGCCGGCTATCTGATCGGCGAGGTCCGGGCCTTCGAGTTCGGCTCGGAGCCGTGCGGCTGGATCTTCGCGGTCGGCGTGCGGCGCGACCACCTTCGCGGCGGGGTGGCGACCCTCCTGCTCGAGGAAGCCTGCCGCCGTTTCCGCGAGCACGGGATCGAGACGGTGCGGACGATGGTCGAGCGGCGCGACGTCCCGGTGCTCGCGTTTTTCCGCGCGAACGGGTTCGTCGCGGGGCGTTTCGTGCAGCTCGAGCGCGGCGTGGAGGAGTAGGCATGAGCGGATCTCTCGCGGGGCTTCTCGAGCGCGCGGAGCGCCTCTATCGCGACCTCTCCTTCTCGGCGGTCGGCGAATGGAAGCGGCGCACCGGCGGGCTCGCGGTGGGATACATGCCGATCTACGTCCCGCGGGAGCTCTTCCGCGCGCACGGCGTCCTCCCCGTCGGGATCATGGGCGGGGGCGAGGACCTCGAGATCATCCGGGGCGACGCCTATTACCAGTCGTACATCTGCCACATCCCCCGAAGCACCATCGAGCTCGGTCTCTCGGGAGCGCTCGACGTCCTCGACGGCATGGTCTTCCCCGCGATCTGCGACGTGATCCGGAACCTCTCGGGGATGTGGAAGATCGAGTTCCCCGACAAGCTCTCCCGCTACCTCGACGTGCCGCAGAACTTCGATCCCGCGGTCGGCGGGGCGTTCTACCGGCACGAGCTCGAGGAGCTCTCCGAGGCCCTCGTCGCCCGGGGCGCGAAGCCCTACGACCCCGAGGCGCTGCGCGAGGCGATCGTCGCCTACAACGAGAACCGCGCGCTCGTGCGCGAGCTTTACGCCCTGCGCATCGAGTCCCCGTGGAAGGTCCCGACCTCCGAGCTCTACATGCTCCTGCGCGCGTCGCTCGTGATTCCCGTCGAGGAGTCGACGGCGATGCTCCGGGAGTACGCCCGCCTCGTCCGCGAGGACGCCTCCCGCCTTCCGATGGACCAGGCCCGCGTGCTCCTGACGGGCTCGTTCTGCGAGCAGCCTCCGCTCGGCCTCATCAAGACCCTCGAGCGGGCGGGCTGCTACATCGTCGACGACGACTTCGTGCAGGTCCACCGCTGGATCCGAGGCGACCTCCCCACCGACGGCGATCCCCTCGAGGCGCTCGTGGCGGCCTTCCTGGGCGACTCGATCGAAAGTCCGACGCGCTACGCCGGCGAGATCGAGAAGGGCGCGGAGCTCGTCGCGCGGACGCGCGGCTCGCGCGCCGAAGGGGTCCTGTTCTGCGCGCCGAGTTTCTGCGACCCGGCGCTGCTCGACCAGCCCATGACGGTGAAGGTCCTCGAGAACGCCTCGATCCCGTGGACGGCGTTCAAATACGCCGAGAACAACGGCCAGTTCCAGGTCATTCGCGAGCAGGCGGGGACCTTCGCCGATTCGATCAAGCTCTGGAGCGGGGTGAACGCATGAACCCGAGCGCGGCCATGAAGGACGGAAGCCAGCTCCGTCAGAAGGAGATGATCGCGGAGCACTACTCGAGGCTCGCGCACTCCCCGCACACGGGGGAGAAGAGCGTCTACACCTTCGTTCCCGGAAACCTCACCGAGCTCGTGCGCAGCTTCGACCTGCTCCCGGTCCTCCCGGAGATCAACGCCCTGCAGTCGGCGATGCGCGGGAAGTCCAAGGACTACATCGCGATCGCCGAGAAGCTCGGGCACTCCGAGGACGTCTGCACCTACGTGAAGTGCGACGTCGGGATGAAGCGGTCCGGCAACCTCGGCCCGACCGGCGAGCACCTCCCCGACCCCGACCTGCTGCTGCTCTCCTACACCGGCTGCTTCACCTTCATGAAGTGGTTCGAGCTGCTGAAGGAGGAGTACAAGGCCCCCGTCGCCATGCTGCACGTCCCCTATCAGGCGGAGGGGCGCATCACCACGGCCGCGCGCGACTACGTGGTACGCCAGCTGAAGGAGTCGGTGATCCCGAAGCTCGAGCAGGTGTCGGGAAGGAAATACGACGAGGACAAGCTGAAGGAAATGCTCGCCCGGTCGAGCCGGGCCGAGGACGATCTCGTGCACGTGCTCGAGTCGGCCAAGCACCGACCCTCCCCGATCGACGCGTACTTCGGCGGGGTCTACTACATCGGGCCGATCTTCACGGCGTTCCGCGGGACCGAGGAGGCCGTCGGCTACTACCGCGCGCTGCGGTCCGAGGTCGACGAGCGGATCGCGATGGGGAAGGGGCCCGTCACCCCGGACGGCGAGATGGAGCGCGAGCGGTTCCGGCTCGTGGTGGAGGGGCCTCCCAACTGGACCTCGTTCCGGCAGTTCTGGAAGATGTTCGCCGACGAGGGCGCCGTCGTCGTCGCCTCGACCTACACGAAGGTCGGCGGCGTCTACGACAACGGCTTCCGCCACGACCCCGAGCGACCCCTCGAGACCCTCGCCGAGTACTGCCTCGGCTGCTACACGAACCTCAACCTCCCCACGCGCGTCGACATGTTGTGCCGCTACGTCGAGGAGTACGGGGCCGACGGCCTGCTCGTGAACTCGATCAAGAGCTGCAACTCGTTCAGCGCCGGGCAGCTCATGATGCTGCGCGAGGTCGAGCGGCGGACCGGCCGCCCCGCGGGGTTCGTCGAGAGCGACCTCGTGGACCCGCGCTACTTCTCCGCGGCGAACATCAAGAACCGGCTCGAGTCCTATTTCCAGATGATCGAGCAGAAGCGCGCGGGGGGTGCCGCATGAAGGCCTACGTCGGGATCGACCTCGGCTCGACGACGACCAAGGCGGTCGTCCTCGACGACGCGGGGGCGACCCTCGGCCGGGGGATCACGAACAGCCGCTCGAACTACGCCCTCGCCTGCGAGGTCGCCCTCGGCGAGGCGCTGATCGCCGCGCGTTTCGGCCTCCTCGACCGGGAGCTCGCGGCGGCGGGGATGCCGGAGGCCGAGCGATCGCGGCGGCTGGCCGCCCTGGGCCTGCGCTTCCGGGGACGCCAGTATCTCGCGCAGCTCGAGGTCTTCCGCCGCATCGCCGCGAGGATCGTCGCGCACGACCTGCTCGCGCGCGGCGTCGCTCCCGTCGTCGACGGCATGCTCGACCGCATGGCCGGGGAGGCGCGGACGCTGTTCGCCGAGGGAGCGAGCCGCAAGTCCGACTTCTTCCGGGACCTCGCGGGGAGCCGGTTCCTGCAGCTCGCCGAGGAGGTCTCGCGCGACGGCGCCGCGGCGTTCGACCGGCTCGTCGGGGTCTTCGACAAGGCGATCCTGGAGGTCGAGAACACCCCCTCGGGAGCGGAGGACTTCGGGACGCACGCACGCGCCGCCTCGGCGGACCTCGAGGACGCACCCGACGCGTTGCGGCGCGCGGTCGAGGCGGTCGCCTCGGTGCCGCTCCAGGTCGCCTCGTCGGTGGGGACCGGGTACGGCCGGCAGACGCTCCCGTTCCCGAAGGAGCAGATCCGCTCCGAGATCCTCTGCCACGGCCTCGGCGCGCACGCGATGTTCCCCGGAACCCGCACCGTCCTGGACATCGGCGGCCAGGACACCAAGGCGATCCAGGTGGACGACCGCGGCATCGTCACCTCCTTCCAGATGAACGACCGTTGCGCGGCGGGATGCGGGCGTTACCTCGGCTACATCGCCGACGAGATGAACCTCGGCCTGCACGAGCTCGGGCCGATGGCCTGCAACTCCTCCCGCCCGGTGCGGATCAACTCGACCTGCACCGTCTTCGCGGGGGCCGAGCTGAGGGAGCGGCTGAGCCTGGGCGAGAAACGCGAGGACATCCTGGCCGGCCTCCATCGCGCGATCATCCTGCGCGCGATGTCGCTCCTGGCGCGGTCGGGCGGGGTCGCGAACGAGTTCACCTTCACCGGGGGCGTCGCCAAGAACCCCGCCGCGGTCGACGCGCTGCGCGGCCTGATCCGCGAGAACTACGGCGAGGTCGCGATGAACATCTCCCCCGACTCGATCTACACCGGAGCGCTGGGCGCGGCGCTGTTCGCCTGGCGCGACGCCCGCCGCGGCGAGGAGGCGGCGGCATGAACAGCGCGGGGATCGACGTCGGCTCGTCGGCGGTGAAGGTGGTCGTCGCGCGCGCGGAGGCGGGCGCGTCCGCGATCCTCGCGTCGGGGGTCGAGAGGATCCGGCGGCGGGATCCGCAACAGGTCGCGGCCTCGCTTTTCGAGCGCTGCGTCGAGGAATCGGGGCTGAAACGCTCCGACCTCGCCTACGTCGCGACGACGGGGGAGGGGGAGATGGTCCCCTTCCGCACCGGCCACTTCTACGGGATGACGACGCACGCGCGCGGCGGCCAGTACCTCGAGCCGGACGCGCGCGCGGTGATCGACATCGGCGCGTTGCACACCCGCGCGGTGCTGATGGACTCGCGCGCGAAGGTCGAGGCGTACCGGATGACGAGCCAGTGCGCCTCGGGCTCCGGGCAGTTCCTCGAGAACATCTCGCGTTACCTGGGGATCACGATCGACGAGATCGGGCCGCTGTCGCTGCAGGCCGACGACCCCGAGGCGTGCTCGTCGATCTGCGCGGTTCTGGCGGAGACCGACGTCATCAACATGGTGAGCCGCGGGATCCGCGCCCCGAACATCATCAAGGGGATCCACCAGTCGATGGCGGGGCGGTACCTGCGCCTGCTGACCTCGGCCGGGGCGCGCGGCGTCGTGCTCGTCACCGGCGGACTCGCCGGGGACGTCGGCCTGATGGCGGCGCTGCGCGAGGCGGCCGAGGCCCAGAAGGCCGCGGTCGACATCCGCGCCCACGATCGGTCGATCCTTGCCGGGGCGATCGGCGCGGCGCTGTGGGGAGCGTTCCGCGCCGAGCGCCTGGCCCGCGAAGGCGTGACCTTCGCGGCGGAGGCCTGAGATGCGCATCCTCGACCTTCGGGGGAAAACCGCTCTGGTGACCGGGGGCTCCGGAGGGATCGGCCTCGCCGTCGTCGGCCTGCTCCGGGAGGCGGGGGCGGAGGTCTTCAGCCTCGACCTCCCGGGGAGGCTGAACCCCTCCGGCGCGACCGCGATCGAGGCCGACCTCACCGACCCCGGGGCGGTCGCGGCCCTCGGCTCGCGGATCGCGAAGCTCGACATCCTCGTGCACGCCGCGGGAATCACCCGCGACGCGGTCCTGTGGAAGCTCGACGACGCCGCGTGGCGCGACGTCTTCGCGGTCAACCTCGACGCGGCGTTCCACCTCCTGCGCGAGGTGGTTCCGTGGATGCGCCGGGACGGCGGCGGCTCGATCGTGCTCGTCGCGTCGATCAACGGCGAGCGCGGGAAGATCGGCCAGGCCAACTACGCCGCGAGCAAGGCGGGATTGATCGCCCTGGCGCGCACCGCGGCCCGCGAGACGGGCCGCTTCCGGATCCGCGTGAACGTCGTCTCGCCGGGGCTCATCGACACCCCGATGACCGCGGGCCTCGACCCCGAGGTGAAGCGGCGCGCGATCGAGGAAACCGCCCTCGGCAGGTCCGGCTGCCCCGAGGACGTCGCGAACGCGGTGTTGTTCCTGGTTTCGCCGTGGGCCGCGCACGTCACGGGCCAGGTGCTGCGGGTGGACGGCGGGCAGCTCATCGGATGACCGGGAGGGGAGAAGTCATGACCACGATTCGCGGGCTGCGGCCCGAGGACCTCGACGCGGTGATCGCGCTGGACGCCCGGAACACCGGCCGCCGGCGCGAGGAGTTCTTCCGGCTCAAGCTCCAGCAGAACCTCGTCGAGAGCGGGATCAAGGTGTCCCTCGCCGCCGAGCTCGACGGGGCGTTCGTCGGCTTCCTGCTCGCGCGGGTGTTCTACGGCGAGTTCGGGCGTCTGGAGCCCGCCGCGGTCCTCGACACGATCGACGTGCACCCCGACTTCCGGAACCGCGGCGTCGGCCGCGCGCTCCTCCGGCAGCTGCGGGTGAACCTGCGCGGGCTGAACGTGCCGAGGCTGCAGACCGAGGTCGCCTGGGAGAACCCCGACGTCCTGATGTTCTTCCACCACGAGGGGTTCCGGCCGTCGCCGCGGATCTGCCTGGACCTCGACCTCTCGTCGCCCCCCTCCGACGACGAGGCGCCCGCGTGAACCTGCAGAAGGGGACGCGCTACGCGCTCTACGCCGCCGCCGCGCTCGCGCGGGCCTGGGGGAGGGAGCCCGTCACGGCGTCGGGACTCGCGAAGGCGCACGGCCTCCCGGCGACGGTGGTCGCGAAGGTCCTCCAGGATCTCGCCCGCGCGGGGCTCGCGACGGGGCAGCGCGGCACGCGCGGCGGGTATCAGCTCGCGAAGGCGCCGCACCGGATGACCCTGCTCGACGTCGTGGAGGCGTTCGAGCCGTCGCATCCCGGGATGGAGGAGGATCGGCTGCGCCGGGTCTTCGAGGAGATCGACGCCTCGACGCGCGCGACCCTCGCCTCGATCACCCTCGAGACGTTGATCGGCGCGCGACGAGATCGGACAGGAGCACGAGCGCTTCCTCCCGCGTCCGAACCTCGCCGCGATCCCGCGCGTTCTCGATCGCGGCGATGAGCCGGCCCATCTCGGGCCCGGGGGGCACCCCGAGCGCGAGCGCATCGCGCCCCTGAACCAGGGGCTTCGCCGGCTCCACGTCGAGGGCGTGCTGCGCGACCGTCGCGGCGAACCGGTCGCCCGGGGGGTGCGGCCCGGTCCGGACGTCCTCGAAGGCGCGTCCGCGCCAGTCGGCCTCGCACGCGGCGAGGAAGACCCGCCACGGGGTCGGGTGGAGCCGCTTGACCAGCTTGCGCACCGCGTTCACGTAGGCGCGCTCGTCGATCTGCCCCTTCTCGAGGTCCCGATGGAGCGCGTGCGGCAGGGCGTGCCACTTGACGATCCCGACGACCGCGCGCTCGACCTCCTCCCCGAACGTCAGGCGCGAGAGCACGGCGCGCGCGAGGGGCTCTCCGGCGGACTCGTGTCCGGGGGAGACGACCCGCTCGACCCCGTCCTTGACCAGCCGCGTCGTCGAGACGGGCTTGCCGACGTCGTGCAGGAGCGCGCCGAGGACGACCTGGAGGCGCTGCGCGTCGTCGAACCCCCACGCGGGGCGGCGGGAGAGCTCCGCGGCCCGGTCGACGACCAGCATCGTGTGGATCCAGACGTTCCCCTCGGGGTGCCACTCCGGCTCCTGCGGGGTCGCCTCGTAGGCCTCGAGCTCGGGAAACAGCTCCCGGATCGCGCCGATCGCGCGGGCGAGCTCGAGCCCCTTCGACGGCGCCGGGGCGTCGACGAAGAGCTTGCGCAGCTCCTCGGTGACGCGCTCCCGGCTGAGCTGGCGCAGGTCCCCGCGCGCGACCATCCCGCGCATCAGGTCGAGGGTGCCGGGCTCGGGGACGAGGTCGAACCGGGCCGCGATCTGCACCCCGCGCCAGACGCGCAGCGGGTCGTCGCCGAACTGGGACGGGTCCACGACGCGGAGGACGCGCGCGCGCAGATCGGCGACGCCCCCCCAGGGATCGAGGATCTCGCCGGTGATCGGGTCGAGGGCGACGGCGTTCACGGTGAAGTCGCGCCGGCGCGCGGCCTCCTCCGGACCGAGGTACGGGTCCCCCTCGACGACGAACCCCTGGTGTCCGGGTCCCGCCTTCGAGTCGCGCCGAGGGATCGCGACGTCGAGGTCGACGCCGCGCGCAAGGTGGATCTTGAAGACCCCGAACGACCGCCCGACGACGTTGAGCCGCCGGGGGAACATCCGATCGAGCAGGGGCTCGAGGCGCTCGGTCGGCACGCCGTGGACCTCGACGTCCACGTCGAGGGTCTCGCGGCCGACGAGCCGGTCGCGCACGTACCCGCCGACGATCAGCGCCCGGCCGCCGGCCTGCGCCGCGACCTCGCGGGCGAGCGCGCGCACGGCGTCCTGGGGGTCGAGCGCTTCCATGCGCGGAAGACTACTTCCTCGGGGGACGGGACGCCGCGATCCGCCGCGATTTCGTGTCGACGATCACGACCGCGTCGGCGAGGACGTCGAGGCCGAGGAATCCCGAAACCTCCACCCCCGACAGGCGGCTTCGCTGCGTGAGATCGCCCGCCGTCTTCGGCTTCGCGCTGGGGGGGAGCCCCGGGAACTCGAGCGCGATCCCCATGACCTGGCGCGCGCCTTCGACGGCGCCCCCGTACGTTCGAACGTCGGCCTTCGCTCCCGTCGGCCGGCCGGCGAAGTCGAAGGAGAGGAAGCTGCGCGTCGCTCCCGTGTCGAAGAGGAACAGGCCGCGGCGTCCGTCCCCGGCTGTCGCTTCGACGAGGATCTGCCCGGCGACGTCCCAGTAGGGGACCGCCCCCGCGGGCGCCTCGCCGGCGTCGAGGAGGAGCCGCCCCTTCGCGAGATCGAGGGTGACGCGGTACCCGGAGAAGATCCCGACGCCGAGCACCCCCTGATAACGCCCCGTCGGGTCGATCTCGGTCGGCGTCGTCGTGACGACGGCATCCTTGAAGCGCAGCCCGCCGACCGCACACGAGGGGATGAACCACTTCTTCGAGGCCTCGCGCCCCGATCCGCCCCCCGCGAAAACGGTCTCCTCCGAGATCGGCTCGAGCCCCGACTTCTTCACCGCCCGCTCCACGGCGAACAACCCGCCCGAGCCCGTGTCGAGGAGGACCCAGACCTTCCGTCCCCCGAGCTCGACCTGGACCACGAACCCCGCCGAGCCGCCGCCCCCGTCGGGGATCGCGCGCAGGGGCACCTCGACCCGTTCGGGGCTCGTCTCGCGCACCCACGTCGCCCGGTCCCCGAGCGCCTTCAGGTAGCGGATCGTCCCGCGCGCCCCTTCGATCCGGTCGGCGTCGTCGCCGTCGCTTTTCGCGAGGTAGCGCTCGAGGCGCGCGATCGTATCGGCGCGCGAGGTCCCCACCGACGCCGCGTGGTAGAGGACGAAGCGGTCCTCGGGGGCGAGCGCGACCGCACGATCGAGGAGGGTCCCGGCTTCGTCGGTCTTCCCCTCGGCGGCGCGCACGAGCCCGAGGGTCACGAGCGCGCGGGGCGGCGCGTCCTCGCGCGTCGCGAGCGGGGCGAGGGTCCTGCCCGCCTCGTCGATCCGGCCGGCGCGGTAGAGCGCCTCTCCCAGCACCGAGACGGCTTCGGCGTTCGACGGCGCGGCGCCCGCGAAGGCCTTCGCCGCGTCGAGCGCCTCCCGCCAGGCGTCCTTCTCGATCAGCGCGCGGACGGCGGCAGCGTCCTGGGCGAGCAGGGCGAGGGCGAGAATCGGGGCGAGCATCAGAGCAACCTTCCGCCCCGCTCGAGGTCGAGCAGCGTCCGCTTCATCACCAGGCCTCCCCCGAAGCCGGTGAGCGAGCCGTCGGATCCGACCACGCGATGGCACGGGATCACGAGCGGGATCGGGTTCTTCGCGCAGGCCAGGCCGACCGCGCGCGCGGCGCCGCTCTTGCGCAACGCGCGCGCGACGTCGCCGTAGGTCCACCGCTCGCCGTAAGGAATCGCGACGAGACGACGCCAGACCGCCTGCTGGAACTCCGTGCCGTCGGCCTCGAACGGAAGATCGAAGGTCCTGCGTTCCCCCTTCACGAATTCCTGCAGCTGCTTCTCGACGACCGCGAGCGCGGGGTGATCGGAGCGCGGCGGGGCGGGGCGGCGCGACCAGACGAACTCGATCGCCTTCAGCACGCCTTCGTCGTTCACGTAGAGGTCGAGACCGCAAAGCCGCGTCGTGATGCGCCGTCCATGAAGGGAAGAAGACATGCGTGGATTCTACGCAGGTCGCCGTTACGAAAGTGAATTCCGGAACGATCCGCAGCGAGCGCGACGGAAAAACCCGCAGACCCGGATCGATTCTCGGGGTGGTGGCCGGATTCGTCATTCGGGCGCAGATTCGACGGCGCACGGAGGATCACCATGCGCCGCACCCGGGTCGCCTTCGCCGCTCTTCTCCTCTGGGGGGGCTTCTCCTTCTCGCATGCGGGGGAACCGATCCCGCCCGCGCCCGCCGAAGTCGGGCCGCTTCTCGAGGAGGCCGTCTCGATGCAGGAGGCGGGGCGCCACGACGAGGCGATCGCGCGTTACGAGGAGATCCTGAAGGTGAACCCCGGGTTGCCGCAGGCGCTCGCGGGGCTCGCCTTCTCCGCGTACGCGAAGGGCGACTGGCAGAAAACCGTCTCGATCGCCGAGCAGATCGTCGCCACCGGCAAGGACTGCCCCGCGGGGGTCTACCTCGTCATCGGTTCGGCCTACGGGATGATGGGGCTCTGGGACAAGGCCGAAGAGGTGCTCCTCCTCGGCCAGTCGGTGTGGCCGCGCGACGAGGCGCTCCGCTTCCACCGCGCGATCAACGTCTTCGCCCAGGGCCGCGTGAGCGACGCGATCGACCACCTCGAACGGTGCATCCGCAACTCGCCGTACCGCCCCGAGTACTGGCGCGCGCTCGGCGACGCGATGAGCGCCGACGGCGCGCGCGGCCGCGCCTTCGCCGCGTACGCGCGCTCGCTGTCGCTCGACGGGAACACCGAGCGTTCGCGGGAGATCGCCCAGCAGATGTGGCGGATGTTGTTCGAGGCGCGCGGGACGGTCGAGACGAAGCCGGGGGACGCGACCGAGGAGGCCGAGGCGAAGGGGTTGTCGCTCGTGGGGAACCTCCGCCACGACGCCGCCTGGCGCAACCGTTCCGACGCGGAGTATTTCGCTTTCGCCCTCGACACCATGCTCAAGCTGGTCTCCGCGCTCAACGCGGAAGGACAGCGCGACCTGTTCTGGGGACCGTTCGCGATCGCGTATTTCGACGACCTGCGCAAGGCGGGACACATGGAGGCGCTGGCGTTCGACATCCGCCAGGCGGCGAACGACCCCGAAGCGCGGGCGTGGCGCGCGCGCAACGCCGAGAAGCTCGCCCGGTACCGCACCTGGTCCGAGCGCTGGGCGGTGAACTGGTCGACGGTCGCCGAGAACGAAACGCGGCGTTAACGCCCCTCGGCCTTGAAAACGAGGCGCAGGTCGTCTACTTCTGCGCCATGACCATCACGTTCGATTCCGACACGCTCTCGAACTTCGAGGACGCGTCCCGCCGCGAGTGGATCGAGCCGAACGGGCTCGGCGGGTGGGCGTCTTCGTCCCTTTCCGGCGCGAACACGCGCCGATACCACGGTCTGCTGGTGGCCGCGACCCGTCCCCCCGTCGGCCGCATGGTGCTCCTCTCCAAGCTCGACGCGACGATCGTCCGCGACGGCGAGCGTTTCGAGCTCGGCTCGAACCGCTGGCCGGGGGCGGTCTGGCCCGAAGGGCACAAGACCCTCCAGAGCTTCGAGCGCGACCTCTTCCCCGTCTTCGTCCACGAAGCCGGAGGCGTGCGCCTCCGGAAGACCGTCGCCGCGATCCACGGGGAGAACACCACCGTCGTCGTGTACGAGGTCCTGGAGGCGGCGGCGCCCTTCGTCCTCGAGCTCCGGCCGTTCGTGGCCGGGCGCGACCACCACGCGCTGGTGCACGCGAACCCGTTCGTCCGGGCCGAGGCGTCGTTCGAGGCGGGGGTGCTCGCGATGCGCCCCTACGACGGGGTGCCGGAGGTCTTCGTTTCCGCGGCCAGGGCGGAGTTCACGCCGGGCGCCGACTGGTACCGCAGCTTCGAATACGACTTCGAGCGGGAACGCGGCCTCGACTTTCGCGAGGACCTGTTCACCTACGGCGTCCTGCGCCGCGAGCTTCACGTCGGCGACCGTTTCGGCGTCGTGATCTCGACGGCGAACCCGGGCGGGCGCGACGCGTGGAAGCTCCTCGAGGCGGAACGCAAGCGCCGCAAGGAGCTGGTCGCGGCGGTCCCGGAGAAGGACGCGTTGCGCCGGGCGCTGATCCTCGCCGCCGACGGGTTCGTCGTGCGGCGCGGCGAGAGCCGCGCGTCGATCGTCGCCGGCTACCCGTGGTTTTCGGACTGGGGACGCGACGCGATGATCGCGCTTCCCGGTCTCACGCTCGCGACCGGCCGATTCGACGACGCGAGGAAGGTCCTGCTCGCCTTCCGCGACGCGCGGATGGACGGGTTGATCCCGAACCGGTTCGGAGAGCGGGCCGGCGAGGCCGAATACAACGCCGCCGACGCGACGTTGTGGATGTTCGTCGCCGTCCACGAGTACCTCAAGGCCACGGGGGACCTCGCGTTCGTGACGAAGGAGATGCTTCCCGCGCTTCGCGAGGTGATCGAGCATCACGAGCGCGGGACGCGCCACGGCATCCGCGTCGACGCGCAGGGGCTCCTGTACGCGGGCGAGGCCGGCACGAACCTCACGTGGATGGACGCGAAGCTCGGCGACCACGTGTTCACCCCCCGCGTCGGTCGCGCCGTCGAGGTGAACGCCCTCTGGTGCAACGCCCTCGCGATCCTCTCCGACTTCGAGAAACAGGCCGGAAACGAGGCCGAGTCCGGGACCCTCGCGAGGAAGGCGAAGAAGGCCAAGGCCGCCTTCGTGAAGGTCTTCTGGAACGAGGAGGCGGGCTACCTGCTCGACGTGGACGACCACGTCCGGGAGGCCTCGATCCGCCCGAACGCGCTGATCGCGCTCTCGCTCCCCTTCGCGCTCCTCTCGAAGGAGCAGGCGAAGCGCCTGCTCGACGTCGTCGAGGAGAAGCTCCTCACCCCCGTCGGCCTGCGCTCGCTCGCCCCCGGGGATCCGGCCTACCGGCCGGTCTACCAGGGCGGGCCCGCCGAGCGCGACGCGGCCTATCACCAGGGGACGGTGTGGCTGTGGCTGCTCGGCCCCTACGTCAACGCGCTGCTGCGCACGCAGGGGGCCGCCGGGAAGGCCAAGGCGGCGAAGCTCTTCGACGCGCTTCCCGCGCACCTTGCCGAGGGTTGCGTCGGGCAACTCTCCGAGATCTTCGACGGCGAGCCGCCGCACGCCGCGCGCGGCTGTCCCGCGCAGGCGTGGAGCGTCGCCGAGGTCCTGCGCGCGTGGACCCTCGTCGAGTCGAGGCCGTCGGCGTCGAAGAAGAAGCCGTACCGGATCGTCCCGGTGAAGGCCGAGGGGAAGGCGAAGTCGAGGAAGAAGGCGAAGGGTCCCGAAGCGCAGCCCTGATCACACCGGGAGCCTTACCTTCGCGACGCACCCCGCGGTGTCCCGGCGATTCTCCAGGGCGAGGCTTCCGCCGTGCGCCTCCGCGATCTGCCTCGCGAGGACGAGGCCGATCCCGCTCCCGCCGGGCTTCGTCGTGAAGAACGGGACGAACAGGTTCGACGGATCGGCGAGCCCGGGGCCGTCGTCCTCGACGCGGACCTCGACGACGTTCCCCGAGAGCACCCACGCCAGCCGCACCGCGCCGCCGGTCTCGAGCGACGCCTCGGCGGCGTTGCGGATCAGGTTGATCAGCATCGGGTCGAGCTGATCCCGGTCGCCGCGCAGGCGGACGTCGGGGCCCCCCGCGATCTCGATCGGCACGCGCCTCTCGAGCGAGGCTGCGTCGTGAATCCACGTCGCGACGGCGACGACGCCGGGGGACGGCTTCGGCAGGCGCGCGAGGCGGGTGTATCCCTCGAGGAATCGCGCCAGCGAGGCCGCGCGCTCCCTCACGACGGTCAGGCCCCGCTCGAGGTCCTCGCGCACGGCGGGATCGGGGTGCGGCGCGCGGCGCGCGCGGCTTTCGAGGCTCTCGGCGATCGAGCGGATCGGTCCCAAGGAGTTCCCCATCTCGTGCCCGAGGACGCGGATCAGGCGCAGCCACGCCGTTCGCTCCTCCTCGCGCAGGAGGTCGCCGAGGTTCGTCACGACGACGAGCCGCATGGGGCGACCGCGCTCGCGGAACGTCGTGCGTCGCACTCCGAAGCGCCCGGCGCCGCCGGGGAAGGCGCGGTCGATCGTCCCCGGGCCGTCGCGGAGCAGCGACTCCGCGCCGACCTCGGTCGCCGGCGAGCCGAGGAGCTGGAAGACCGGAATGGACAGCAGGCGCTCCGCCGCGCGGTTGGCGAGGCGCACGCGCCCCTCGTCGTCGAAGGCGAGGACGGCCACGTCGATCTCCTCCATCACGGTGCGAAGGAGGGCCGTCGCCTCGAGCGCCTCGCGGCGTTGCGCCGCCATCGCGTCGGCCAGGAGGTTCGCCTCGACGAGGGCGTCGCCGAGGGGATCGCCCCGCCGCGCCTCGATCGCGCGGATCGAGAAGTCGTCCTCGCGCAGGGCCGAGAGGAGGTTGGCCAGCGTCTGGAGCCGGCGCATCTCGCGGCGCCGACGCCAGCGAAGCGCCGCGAGCGCGCCCAGGCCGCACGCGGCGGCGAGCGCGAGAAACGCCCCGGCGCTCACAGTCCGTGGCGCTGGAGACGCCGGTAGAGGGCGCTTCGGCTCAGTCCCAGCGCCTCGGCCGCCTTGCTGACGTTGCCGGCGTGGCGGTCGAGAGCCTTGCGGATCAGGACGCGCTCGACGTCCTCGAGGCTCATCGCCTCGAGCGCCGTCGGGGCCGCCGGCGCGGACGGGTGGGAAAGGCCGAGGTCGCCCGCGCGCACGAGCGGCCCTTTCGCCAGGAGCACCGCCCGCTCGATCCCGTGCTCGAGCTCGCGCACGTTTCCGGGCCACAGGTGCGCGACGAGGGCGTCGAGGGCCGCCGACTCGAACCCCTCCACGGGGCGGTGGTAACGCGACGCGTGGGTCTCGAGGAAATAGGCCGCGAGCAGGGGGATGTCCTCCGGACGCTCGCGCAGCGGCGGGACGCGGATCTCCACGGTGTTCAGCCGGTACAGCAGGTCGGGACGGAAACGTCCCGCCGCGGCCTCGGCGGCGAGGTCGGCGTTGGTGGCCGCGATCACGCGCACGTTCACGCGGTGCGACCGCGAGGAGCCGACCCGCTCGAACTCCCCGCTCTCGAGGACGCGCAGCAGCTTCGCCTGCATCGCGGGGGAGAGGTTGCCGATCTCGTCGAGGAAGAGGGTCCCTCCGTCCGCGAGCTCGAACCGGCCCACGCGGTCGGTCGACGCGTCGGTGAAGGCGCCGCGGACGTGCCCGAACAGCTCGCTCTCGAAGACCCCTTCGCTCAGCCCGCCGACGTTCACGACGACCAGGGGACGCCCGGCGCGGGGGGAGGCGTCGTGCAGCGCGCGCGCCACCACCCCCTTCCCCGAGCCGTGCTCGCCGGTGATCAGGACCGCGGCCCCGGACGGGCCGACGCGTTCGATCCGCTCGAGGACGGGACGCATGGCGGACGAGCGCGCGAGCAGGCGCGGCGCCCCGTCCGAACGCAACACGCGCAGCTCGGCTTCGAGACGCTCGCCGCGGCGGAGCACCCGACCCAGCTCGACCTGCGTGCGCACGGTGGCGAGCAGCCGCGCGTTCTCCCAGGGTTTGGCGAGGAAGTCGCGCGCCCCCTTCCGCATCGCCTCGACCGCGAGGTCGACGGTCGCCCACGCGGTCATCACGACGATCGGCAGGGTCGCGTCGATCGCCCGGACGCGCGCGAGGAGGTCCAGCCCCTCGCGTCCCGACGTCGTGTCGCGGGCGTAGTTGAGGTCGAGCAGGAGCAGGTCGTGGTCGGAGGAGCCGATCGACTCGAGGACCGCCGCGGGGGAGCCCGCGGGCACGACCTCGAATCCCTCCGGGCCCAGGAGCAGGCGCACCGCCTCGAAGACCTCCCTCCGATCGTCCGCGACCAGGATCCGCGCCGGCTCCATTCCGGGTAGTACGCAACCGAGGGGCGTTTCGTTCACGGCTCCCTGAGGGCGGCGGCGGGATCGATGCGGGAGGCGCGCCGGGCGGGGCGCCACGAGGCGGTCGCCGCGAGGAGCAGGATCGCCGTCCCGGACCCCGCGAGGGAGAGCGGATCGAGGCGCGAGACGCCGTGCAGCAGCGAGGCGAGGAGGCCGGATCCCGCGAAGGCGACCGCGAGCCCGATGGCGCTTCCGAGCGCGGCGAGCCCGACCCCCTCGCCCACGACCCCGAGGAAGACCCGTCGCTCGGGGGCCCCGAGGGCCATGCGGACGCCGATCTCCGCGGTCCGCTGCGCGATCGCGTGGCCGAGCACGCCGTAGACCCCGGCCGCCGCGAGCGCCGCCGCGAGGGAGGCGAAGGCGCCCAGGAGGACCGCGTGGAACCGCGGGCGGGCGAGGGCCCGATCCACGAGGGTCTCGAGGGTCGCCGGGAGGGAGACCGCCTGCTGCGGGTCGAGCGCGTAGACCGCCTCGCGGAACGCGCGATCGATCGCGGCGGGCGGAAGGCTCGTCCTCACGACGAAGTCCGAGCGGTACTGCCCCCCCTGCGAGATCGGGGCGTAGATGTCCGGGCGCCGCGCTCCCCACTCGCGGTAGCGGCCGTCGCGCACGACGCCGACCACCTCGCGCCACGGCTGCTTCGAATCGGGCGGGCCGAACTTCAGGCGTTTCCCCAGAGGGGAGGCCCCCGGCCAATAACGCTGCGCCACCGACTCGCCGACGATCACGACCGGAGCCGTGTCGGCGCGGTCCTCGTCGGTGAAGTCGCGTCCCTGGATCCGGGTCAGTGCGACCGTGTCGAAATACCCCGGGCTGACCGCGAGGTAGTTCGCGTAGGGGTTGCTCCGGAACGCCGCCTCGTCCTGCCCCTCGACGGTGTGGGGATAGTCCCACCCCACGGTGCCCGACAGCGGCCGCATCAGGACGGCCGCGGCGGCGTCGACACCCGGGATCGCGCGCACGCGTTCGACGAGCCTCGTGAAGAAGGCCGCCTGAGCGGCGCGGTCCGGGTAACGCGCGCGGACGAGTGCGACGCGCGCGGTCCAGACGCCGCGCGGGCTCCAGCCCGGGTCGAGGCGCTCAAGAGCGAGCGCGGAGCGCACGAGCAGGACCGCCCCCGCCGCGAGGACGACCGCGAGCGCGACCTCGGAGACGACGAGCGCGCGCCTGGCGCGCACGCCGCGCGGGGTCGCAAGGACGCGGACGGCGGCCTCGCGGAGCACCGTCGCGGGCTGGGCCCGCAGCGCGCGCCAGGCGGGAATGGCGGCGGCGAGGAGCGCACACGCGAGACTCGCGGCGACGGCGAAGAGGACGACCCGGCCGCTCATCGTGACGTCGGCGACGCGGGGGAGGTCTTCCGGAGCGAAGGCCCGCAACGCGCGGACGCCGATCGCGGCGACCACGAGGCCGAGCGCGCCGCCGCCGAGAGCCACCAGAGCTCCCTCGGCGAGCGCGACCCGTGCGAGCCGCCGGGGCGGCGCGCCCAGCGCCAGGCGGATCGCGGTCTCCCGCCGGCGCCGGGCCGAAAGCCCCAGCAGCAGGTGGGTCACGTTCGCGCAGGCGATGAGCACCACGGCGACCACGGCGCCCTGCAGCAGCGGCAGCGCCCGGCGGGCGCTCCCGAACACCGCGTCGAGCATCGGCACGAGCCGCACGCCGTACCCCCCGTTCTCCTTCGGCCAGGAGGCCGCGAGGGTCGCGGCGAGCCGGTCCATGCCGGCCCGCGCCGTCTCGAGGCTCACTCCGGGGGCCAGGCGCGCCACGGCGCGATAGACGCGGAAGGCGCGGGCGTTCGGGTCCGCGCGGTCGGAAGGGGGGAGCGCGGCCCAGAGCTCCGCGCCGTCGGGGAAGTCGAACCCCGGAGGGAGGACGCCCACGATCGTCGCGGGGTCCCCTTCCAGCGTGATCGCGCGCCCGACGATCCCGGGATCCGATCCGTAGCGCCGTTGCCAGAGTCCGTGGCCGATCACCACCACCGTCGGGGCGTCCAGGCGGTCGTCCCCTTCCCGGAGGGTTCGGCCGAGAGCGGCGCCGATCCCGAGCGTTTCGAAGAAGTCGGGGGTCACGACGTTGCCGGCGACCTGCGACGGTTCCCCCGAACCGGTCAGGGTGAAATCGAGGTTCACCGACGACATCAGCGCGATGGAGGAGAAGACGTCGTTCTGCTCGCGCCAGTCGGCGAAGTTCGACCAGGAGACCTCGACGAGCCCCTCCGGATCGCGCGCGTTCGATTCCCAGACGGTGACGAGGCGGGCGGCGTCCACGTACGGAAGCGGGCGCAGCAGGATGCCGTCCAGCGCGCCGAACGTCGCCGCAGCCGCCCCGATCGCCGCGGCGAGCGTCGCGACCGCGATCGCCGTCGAGGAGGGTGCCGCGCCGAGGTTCCGGGCGGCGTCGCGGAGGTCCCGGGTCAACGGCCCCTCACTCCCACCGGAGCGCCTGCGCCGGGTCGATGCGGGAGGCGCGCCAGGCCGGGATCCAGCAGGCTCCCGCGCTCAGCGCGGAGACGACGAGCGCGACCATGCCGTAGGTCGCCGGGTCCTCGGGGCGCACGCCGTGGAGCAGGCTCGTGGTCAGGCGCGTCAGCGCGATCGAGCCCGCGAACCCGGCCGCGAGGCCGACCGCGCAGAGGACGAGCCCGCCGCCGAGGATCATGAGTCGCACGTCGAGGGGGCGGGCCCCCAGGGCCACGCGCACGCCGATCTCCCGCGTGCGACGCGCGACGGTGTACGCCGTCACGCCGTAGATCCCGACGGCGGCGAGGGCGACCGCGATCGCGGAGAAGGCGGTCATCAGGCGGGCGATCAGCCGCGTGCGCTCGAGCGAACCGTCCACGATCTCCTCGAGGGTTCGCACGCGCGCCATCGGGAGGGTCGGGTCGATCTCGCGGAGCGCTTCGCGCGACGCCTTCACGAGCGACCGCGGGTCCGAGGACGTCCGCAGCGCCACCGTCGTCTGCGTCGAGGCGAATCCCAGTCGCGCCGCCTGCGACTCGAGGAAGAAAACCTCGGTTCCCGCCGGCCGGTCGAGCCCGCCGTTGCGCACGTCCGGGACGATGCCGACGATCGTGGCCCACGGCGAGCCGTCCTCCGGACGCAGCCGGCCGCCCAGCGCGCTTTGCTCCCCCCAGAACCGCTTCGCGAGCGACCGGTTGACGAGGCAGACGAACGGGGAGTCCGGCCCCTCGTCGGACGCGTCGAAGGGGCGTCCCTCCTCGACCTTGACCTTCAGGACGTCGAGAAGTTCCCGGCCCGACACCTGGTAGTAGTCCACGTTCTCGAAGGGGCCCTCCGGGGGGGCCGTGTACCCGTCGATGTCGGTGTCGTTGGCGAGGAGGGTTCTCACCGGCGGGGGATCGCTCATCGTCGCCGCGGAGGTCACGCCAGGAAGCGAGCGCAGGCGCTCCTCCAGGCGCGACCAGAAGGCGGCTCGGGCGGCGTTGTCGCGGTAGGTCGCTCCCGGCAGCTCGACCTCGAAGGTGAGCACGCCCGCCGCGTCGAACCCCGCGTCGGCGCGCTGCAGCTCGCGGAAGGTGCGGATCATCAGCCCCGCCCCGACGAGCAGCATCACGGTGAGCGCGATCTGGACCGCGACGAGGGCGCGGCGCGTGCGACGGCCCCGAAGCCCGCCCGCCGTGCGGGTTCCGCCCGATTGCAGGTCGCGTCCGAGGTCGAGGTCGCGAAGGGTCGCGAGCGGGGCGACCGAAAAGGCGCCGGCGGTGGCGATCGCCAGGAGCGTGGCGAAGACGAGCACGCGAGCGTCGATGCCGATCTCCGCGGCGCGCGGGAGCGCTTCGGGGAACGCCGCCATCAGTCCCTTCAGCGCGGCCCAGCCGCCGGCCGCGCCGACGGCGGCTCCCGCGAGAGCCAGGACGAGCCCCTCGGCGAAGGCGCGCCGGGCGAGCGTCGCACGGGCGGCCCCGAGCGCGACCCGGATCGCCGTCTCGCGGCGCTTCGCCTCCCCGCGCGCGAGCAGGAGGTTCGCGACGTTGACGCAGGCGATCAGCAGGACGAACCCCACCGCCGCGAACAACGTCCACACGGCGGTGCGGGCTCCCCCGACCGCGTCCTCGTGCGCGGGGACGTAGAGCAGGAGGTGCTTCTCGCCGAACACGTGGTTCTTCTTGATCGCCTCGGCCCACAGCGGGATCTGGCGCCGCTTCTCCGCCTCGGCGGCCTCGAGGGTCGCGCCGTCGCGCAGGCGTCCGAGGACGTGGAGGTAGTGGCTCCCGCGACGCTCGAGGGCCTCGGCGGTGCGCGAGAGGCCCAGCGGCAGCACGACGTCCGGCGCGGAGGAGGCGCCGAGCGGGAACACGAAGTCCGGCGGGAGCACCCCGACCACCTCGTTGGCGGTCCCCTGCACGAGGACCTTCGCCCCGACGATGTCCTTTCGCGCGCCGAACGCCCGCCGCCAGAGGGCGTCCGAGATCATCACGACCCGCGGGCCGTTGACGACGTCCTCCTCCTTCGTGAAGCCGCGCCCCGCGGCGGGGGTCACGCCCAGCGTGCGCAGCATCCCCTCGGTGAACTGGACGGCGCGCGCCCGCAGCGGCCCGTCGTCGCCGCCGACGTTGACGCCCCCTTCGGTGTACGCGGCGACCGACTCGAACGCCGGCAGGTCGCGCTCGACCTCGAAGAACTCCGGCGGGGACATCCAGAACTTCCTCAGCGAGAGGGCCGGGAACTCGGTGTAGATCCGGACGAGCTCCCCCGGCTCGGGGTAGGGGAGCGGCTGCAGGAGCATCCCGGAGACGACGCCGAACATCGCGGCGTTGGAGCCGATTCCCAGGGCGAGGGTTCCCGCGGCGAGGAGCGCGAACCCCGGCGACTTGGCGAGGGAGCGCGCGGCGAGGCGCAGGTCGTGCGCGAGCCCGGCGGCGGCGTTCACGACGCGAGCGTCCCGGGGACGTCGGAGAGGATCTTGCCGTCGAAGATGTGCACCGTCCGTCGCGCGTGGCGCGCGAACCTCACGTCGTGGGTGACCATGCAGATCGTCGCCCCCTGGCGGTGCAGCTCGTCGAGCAGCTCCATCACCGAGTCGCCGTTGTGGGAGTCGAGGTTCCCCGTCGGCTCGTCGGCGAGCAGGATCAGGGGGGACCCGACGAGCGCGCGCGCGACCGCGACGCGCTGCTGCTGGCCGCCGGAGAGCTGCGACGGGTAGTGCTTCTGCCGGTGCGCCATCCCCACGCGCTCGAGCGCCTCGCCGACCGCCTTGCGCCGGTCGGCCGCGGGCATGTCGCGATAGGTGAGCGGGAGCTCGACGTTCTCGAAGACCGTGAGGTCCCCGATGAGGTTGAACGACTGGAAGATGAACCCGATCTCGCGGTTGCGGATCCGCGCGCGCTCGGCGGGAGAGAGCTCCTGCACCGGCCGCCCGTTGAGCCAGTAGGCCCCCGCGCTCGGAGTGTCGAGCAGGCCCAGGATCGACAGCAGCGTCGACTTCCCGCACCCCGACGGTCCCGCGATGGACAGGTAGTCCCCCTTGTGGACGTCGAGGTGGATCCCCGACAACGCATGCGTCTCGACCTCGTCGGTCAGGAAGACCTTGGTGAGCTCCTCGAGGCGGATCAGGGGGGTCTCGGCGTTCATGGGGCCTCCTTCAATCGATGCGGATGCGGTCGAAGCCGTCCCAGCCGGCGGTGTCCGAGAGGATCACGCGGTCGCCGGCGGAGAGTCCCGAGACGATCTCGATCTCGCGCGCCGACGCGCGTCCGAGCTCGACGGGGACGCGGACGGCCTCGCGGCCGTCGGGGTCGAGGCGGAAGACTCCGGCGCGCGAGCCGGGCTGGCCGAACGCGGGTCGCCCGACGTGCAGCACGTCGGGAAGGGTCTCGATCGTGATCGTGCCGTCCACGGAGAGATCGGGGCGCGCTCCCTTCGGAAGCGCTCCGTCGAGCGTGACGTCCACGCGCACCGTGCCGTCCACGACCGCGGGGTCGATCCGGCTCACGCGACCCTCGACGATCCCGACGCGGGTGTCGATCGACGCGCTCATCCCGATCGCGATGTCCTTGGCCTGGGTCTCGGGGACGCGAAGCTCCGCCTTGAGCCGATCGGGGCGGGCGACCTTCGCGAGCACCGTCCCCGCGGCGAGCGCCTGGCCGGGCTCGACCGGGATCTGCTGGAGCACGCCGTCGATGCCGGCGCGCACGCGCAGCGCGTCGGCCTCCTCGCGGCGCAGCGCCGCCGCGGCGCGCAGCTGGTCGAGGCGCACGTCGATCGCCCGCTCGCGCGCGCGAAGCGCCGCCTCGGCGGTCGAGAGGCGCTCCTGCTCGAGCGAGCGGCGGGTGTCGAGCTCCTCGACGCGCACCCGGGAGGTCTGGAGGACGAGCCCCGAGACGAGGCCGTCCTTGGCGAGCTCCTCGTTCGCGGCGGCCTCGAGCCGCGCCTGCTTCCAGTCGGCCTCGACGGCGGCGGCGGTGGCGCGCCGATCGAGCCACCCGTTCTTCAGCTCGACCTTCCCGCTCGACGCGTCGGCTTCCGCCGCGGCGACCTCGAGGGCGGCGTCGCGCGCGGCCGCCTCGACGTCCGGGTCCGACAGCTCGAGGAGGACGGTATCGGGGGCGACGACCGCCCCCGCCTGAACGACGACCCGCTCGACGCGGGCCGAGGACCGTGCGGTGATCCAGCGCACGTCCTCGGGGACGAGCGTCCCCGGCGCGCGCACGTCGCGGACCATCTCCCCGCGCTCGACGGTGCCGACGTAGACGGCGTCGCGACGGACGGTCGGGGGGGCGGGCTCGAGCCTCGACACGCCGAACGCGAGCGCGGCGATCGCGAGGACGCCCCCTGCGGCGTAGGCGAGACGCCGGGGGCGGCGATTCGGGGGGGTGCGGGGGACGTCCATCGCCCGGGCACAACGCAACGGACGTGCCCGCGTTCCATCCCTCCGGCGAACCGCTCGCGGCGGCGGTGCGACCGTTCGCCGGAAGCGGTGTCCGCTTCTGGGACGGCGCCGTCCCGCAATCGGTCAGTGCAACAGGATCCCGGGGCCCGCCACGAGGTCTCCCGTCACGTCGCAAGCCTCGGGATGACCTCGCGCGACGAGCGACTCGGGGGGAACCCGGCGCCGTCCGCGGGCCGCGTCGTCCATCTCTGCGGCGACGCTCTGTTCGATCTCCAGCGCGAATCGCTCCCCGGCGGTTCCCGCGCGCTCGTCGCGGCTCCCCTGGAAGATGCGGATCAGGTGCGCGAGCTCGTGCGCCAGCACGGCGACCCTGCGCCCCTTGAGCCCGCGTTGCGGGACGCCGATCCGCGCGCGCAGCCAGGCGATGCAGGAGGCATCGCGGGGATGGGCGGGAGTCCAGACCTCGACCCGGGATCGGACGCGGGCGCGGGAGTCGCCCGACGCGGCCACGAGCGTCAGCTGCGCGGCGCGGGTCGCTTCCAGCGCCTCCCACGTCTTCCGGAACGTCGGGGAGTCGCGAAGCCCCGCCTCGACGAGTTGCGCGAGTTGGGGCGGCGTGCCCACGAGGAACTCCGCGGCGAGCGCAAGGCCGGCAACCCCCGAGAGGAACATGCCCGACTCGTACGCTCGGGGGGATCGTCGCGTGCCCTCGCCGCAGCCGGAGGGGCGCGGCGAGGGGTCAGGGGAGCGGGGCGCGCAGCGAGGCCTCTACGGTTTTCCCTGCAGGCTCCCGTCGGGCGTCGAGGGCGGGATGTTCAGCCACGCCGGGGGACCGTTCCCGACCGGTGCTCCGGTCCGGGAATAGACGATGTCGTCGAGCTGGAGGTAGGTCGAGCCGGAAGGGTTGAACTCGGAGATCGTCACCGACCGGAACGACCGCTCGCTGATCAACTGGACCTGGACGTTCACCATGAACTCGAACGGGCTCTCCCACCACGGCCAGTAGGGGAGGACGTCGAGCCGGTAAGTCTCGCCGTCGATCGTCAGCGCGAGGGCGCGCGGCGTCTCGCCGGTGTCCCACGTCAACACGCCCAGCGACAGGGCGTAGATCGGATGCGTGAAGTCGAGGGTGATCGAGCCGCCGCCGTTGAGCGACGCGTCGACGTAAGTCGTCCAGTTCGGGTGGATCCGGAACCCGTTCCGCACCGAGGCGAGACTCGTTCCGCTCGGGTCGTGGAAGGTCACCGTCACGGCACCGAGGTCGAGCGTGTCGCCGTCGAGCAGGGGCCGCGGCTCCACGAAGTCGAGCGTTTCGTACGCCCGCTGGTTCGACCCTCCGATCAGGTCCTCCCAGCGGTCCTCGGGACCCATGAAGCGGACCTGGGCGTGGGCGGCCGAAGCGAGCAGGAGAAATGACGCGAGGACGGCGATCGGACGGATTCGCATGGGTAGCCCCTCCGAGCGTCGAAAGTACGCGCGAGGGGACTGCCGGCTGGATCGGGGCGGGGAACGGGGGTGCAGGCGCAGGGAACGCCCTACGGCACGAACCTCGGCAGGTTCCCCTTCCAGTACGGCCAGTCGTGACCGAACACGCCGGGCCAGAACTCGCCGACGACGTTGAGGCCCTTCCCCGCGAGCATCTCCGCGAACCAGCGGTTCTCGCCGATGAGGTGATCCTGCTCGCCGGTCGCCACCACGAAGCCGATGTGCCGCATCCGGTCGAGGGCCTCGCCGTCGAGGTTGGGGAAATACGACGACGGGTTGTTGAAGTAGCAGTCGTCGCTCCACCAGCCGTGCAGGAAACGGTGGATGTCGTACAGCCCCGAGAAACACACGACGCGCGAGACCAGGTGGGGGAACCGCCCGGCGAAGTTCATCGCGTGGTAGGCCCCGAACGACGCCCCGAAGGTCACGACGTCCTCGCGCTGGGCCTTCTGCCGGATCAGGGGGATCACCTCGGTCTCGAGGTAGCGGGCGTACTGGAGGTAGCGGTGGATCTTCCAGCCCGGGTGCGCGCCCTGGTTGTACCAGTGCTCGTTGTCGATGGCGTCCACGCAGCAGACCTGAATCTCGCCGGCGTCGATCTTGGGCTGCAGCCCCTCCATCAGGCCGCAGTCCTCGTTCTGATAGGCCGAGCCGAGGGAGGTGGGGAACGCCAGGACCGGCCGGCCCCAGTTCCCGTACCAGAGAAGTTCCATCGGACGCCCCAGCGACGGGCTGTCCCAACGGTGGTGCTCCCGGTGCATCGGCCTTTCCCCCCTGGGCTATAGTGACGGGTCATCTTAGCCCGGTCGGGCGGTAAAAACGTGGGGGAAGTCGGCGTGCCGAAGCGCATCGGGATCCTGTTCGGGATGGAACGTTCCTTTCCTCCGGCTCTCGTCGAGGCGGTGAACGCGCTCGGCGGGGGTAAGGTCGTCGCCGAGTTCGTGGAGCTCGGGCCGTTCCGCCAGGACGTCCCTTGCCCGTACGACCTCGTGCTCGACCGGATCAGCCACGAGGTCCCCTTCTACCGGACGTGGCTCAAGTGCGCCGCCGCGAACGGAACCCAGGTCGTCAACAATCCCTTCTGGTGGTCGGCGGACGACAAGTTCCTCAACAACGTCATCGCCCTCGAGGCGAAGGTCGCCGTCCCGAAGACGGTGCTCCTTCCCCACAAGCAGCACCCGCCGAACACCTCGTCCGATTCCTTCTCCAACCTGACCTATCCGGTCGATTGGGACGCCGTCTTCGACTACCTCGGGTTCCCGATCTTCATGAAGCCCGCGGACGGCGGCGGCTGGAAGGACGTCTACAAGGTCGACAACGTCGAGTCGTTCTTCCGCGCGTACGACCAGACGCGCGACCTCTCGATGATGGCGCAGGAGGCGATCGAGTTCACGGAGTACTTCCGGTGCTACGGGATCGGGCGCCGCGACGTGCGGATCATGCGTTACGACCCTCGCGCGCCGTTCGAGCGTCGCTACGTGCGCGACGCCGCCCCGCTCGACCCGGCGATGGAGGAGCGGATCAAAGGCGACGTCCTGGCGCTGTGCCGGGCGCTCGGCTACGACATGAACACCGTCGAGTTCGCGGTTCGCGACGGCGTGCCGTACGCGATCGACTTCATGAACCCGGCTCCCGACTGCGACGCCTTCTCGGTGGGTGAGGACAACTTCCGCTGGGTGGTGGACACGGTCGCGCGATGCCTCGTGGACCGCGTGAACGACCCGCGCCCCGTCGAGCTGACCGGCGATTGGCCCGGTCGCGCTCCGGCGCCCAGCGCCCGAAGGTAACGCGGTGAAGCGGCCGAGCCTCACGATCGGGGTCGAGGAGGAGTTCCAGGTCGTCGACCCGGTCACCCGCGCGCTGCGAAGCCACGTCCACGAGGTGTTCGAGGCGGAGGCCAAGGCGGGCGGGATCTCGCTCAAGCCGGAGCTGCACGCGCCGGTCGTGGAGGTCGGCACGGCGGTGTGCCGCGACATCGAGGAGACCCGGCGCGAGGTCGTCAACACGCGGCGGACGCTCATCCAGATCGCGCGCGAGCAGGGGCTGCGCATCGGCGCCGCCGGCACGCATCCGTTCTCGCACTGGGCGGACGTGGGCATCACCGGCGGGAACCCGCGCTACGAGCGCCTGATCTCCGACCTGCAGATCGTGGCGCGCGGGAACCTGATCTTCGGCCTGCACGTACACGTCGGGGTCGAGGACCGCGAGACGCAGATCACGATCCTCAACCAGGCGCGTTACTTCCTCCCGCACATCCTCGCGCTCTCCGTGAACTCGCCGTTCTGGATCGGCCGCGAGACCGGGTGGATGTCCTACCGGTGCAAGGTCTTCGACAAGTTCCCGCGGACCAACATCCCGGACTACTTCCAGTCGTACGCGGAGTACCAGGAGCTCGTCGAGACCCTGCGCAAGACCAACTGCATCCTCGACGCCGGGCAGATCTGGTGGGACGTGCGCCCGCACCACCGGTACGACACGATCGAGTACCGGATCTGCGACATCCCGCTGCGCGCCGAGGAGACGGTCACGATCGCCGCGCTCTTCCAGGCGATCACCGCGAAGCTGTGGCTGCTCCGGAGCCGCAACCTCACCTATCGTCCGTACCGCCGTACGCTGATCATGGAGAACAAGTGGCGCGCGGCGCGGTGGGGGGTGCGCGGCCTGCTGATCGACTTCGGGAAGCAGGAGGAGGTCCCTTACGCGAGCCTGCTCGACGAGCTCCTCGAGTTCGTCGACGACGTCGTCGACGAGCTGGGCTCGCGGCCGTACGTGAACGGCGCGCGGAGGATCCTCGAGACGGGCACGGGGGCGGAGCGGCAGCTCGCCGTCTGGCGGGCGACCGGGGACCCCAAGGCCGTCGTCGATTTCGTCGTCCAGGAAACCGAGCAGGGGCTCGGGTAGTCTCAAGGGTGCCATGCCGACCGATCTCCTCCACGTTCCCTACGACCCGGCGTTCCAGGAAGGGGCGCGCAACGCCGTCCGCGTGTGCCTGCAGGTCCGCCCGCTCGAGCGGTCGGTCCTGATCACGGACCGGGCCTCGCTCCCGATCGGCGCCGCGCTCGCCGCGCAGTTCCGCGAGGCGGGGGCGGACCTCTCGACCTTCGTCCTCGAGGACCTGGCGCCGCGCCCGCTGCGCGGGCTTCCGGCGCCCGTGCTCGACGCCCTCGAGCACGCGGGCGTCAGCTGCTTCGCGGCGGTGGGGCAGGAAGGGGAGCTGCACTCACGGATCGAGATGACGGCGGTCGTGAACCGCAGGCGCGTCCGCCATGCGCACATGGTGAACATCTCCCCGCGGATCATGGTCGAGGGAATGCGCGCCGACTTCCGCAAGGTCGACGCGTTGTGCCGCTGGCTGCTTCCCCGGATGGAGGCGACGCAGGTGTTCCGCGCGGTCTCCGCGGCGGGGACCGACCTCACCGCGACCTTCGACCCGCGGATCAAATGGCTCAAGACCTCCGGGATCATCAGCCCCGACAAGTGGGGGAACCTCCCGGGGGGCGAGGTCCTCACGGCCCCCGACCGCGTCGACGGGGTGTTCGTCGTGGACGGCGTGCTCGGCGACTGGATGGCCGCGAAATACGGCGACATGCAGGCACACCCGCTGCGGATCGAGATCGAGAACTCGCGGATCACCAGGATCGACTGCGACGTTCGCGAGATCGTGGACGACTTCCGGCAATACGTGTCGAAGGACGAGAACTCGAACCGCGTGGGGGAGCTGGCGCTCGGAACCAACGTCGCGCTGCGCGATCCGATCGGACAGATCCTCCAGGACGAGAAGATCCCCGGCCTGCACATCGCGTTCGGCCACCCGTACAGCGAGCACACCGGGGCGACCTGGCGCTCGTCGAGCCACATCGACGTCGTCGGCCGGCACTTCGACGTGACCCTCGACGACGTCCCGGTGATGAAGGACAGCAAGTTCCTCGTCGACGTCGACGCGCTCGCCTAGCCGATGGACCGGGCGCTCGTTCCGGTCTTCAACCGCGCCTACACCGACGACGTCTACCGGCGCGTCTGCTCCCTCATGGAGGAGCGGTGCGAGGAGCCGTCG
>DASVAW010000140.1 GCA_036376135.1 Candidatus Polarisedimenticolaceae bacterium
CCGGTATACGATCCGGTGTACGGTCTACCGTAGTCCGGGCGGGTCTAGGCGCGTCTAGCGCCCCTTCCGGGGCCAGAATAACCCACAAATGGCGCGCTCTTTTGCCCCGCGTCTTCGATGCTGATGCAGGGGGGGTAGCCCCTACCCCACCCCCGCCAGGCCCAACCTCCGTCGCCACGACGGCCGCAGCGTCGCGAGGAGCCTCTCCGCCCCCGCGTCCCCCTCGAGGTTGACCAGGAGCCTCGCCTCGTCGCGGGCGGTCTCGAGCAGGCGCGAGTCGCGCAACACGTCGGCGAGGAACTGCAGGTCGGTCATGCCGTGCTGCTGGGTGCCGAAGACCGCCCCCGGGCCGCGAAGCTCGAGGTCGCGCTCGGAGATCCGGAAGCCGTCGTTGGTCTGCGTCATGATCTCCAGGCGCTCGCGGGCGACGCCGAATCCCTCGCCCTCCCCCACCATCAGCACGCAGTAGGAGCGCGCCGCGCCGCGGCCGACCCGGCCGCGCAGCTGGTGGAGCTGCGCGAGGCCGAACCGCTCGGCGTGCTCGACGACCATGACGCTGGCGTTGGGGACGTCGACGCCGACCTCGACGACCGTCGTCGCGACGAGCACGTGGAGTTCCCCGGAGGTGAAGCGCGCCATCGTGCGCTCCTTCTCGTCGGATTTCATCTTGCCGTGCAGGAGACCCACCTTCAGGTCGGGGAACACCGCCTCCTGGAGGTGCGCGGCGAACGCCGTCGCCGCCTTGAGATCGCTTTTCTCCGTCTCCTCGACGAGCGGGACGACGACGTAGACCTGGTGCCCCGCCGCGATCTCCTTCCGGATCCCGGTGTAGACCTTCTCGCGGTCGGCCTCGGCGCGCACCACCGTCGTGATCGGCGTGCGGCCGGGCGGCAGCTCGTCGATCGTGGAGAGGTCGAGGTCGCCGTAGAGGGTCAGCGCGAGCGAGCGCGGGATCGGCGTCGCGGTCATCACCAGCACGTCGGGACGGCTCCCCTTCGACGCGAGCGCCGCCCGCTGCAGGACGCCGAAGCGGTGCTGCTCGTCGACGACCACCATGCCCAGCCGCTTGAAGAGAACCCCCTTCTCGAACAGGGCGTGCGTCCCGACGACGAGGTGGGCGCCCCCCGTCGCGAGCCCCTCGAGGACCGAGCGCCGGCGCGCGGACTTCATCGAGCCGGTGAGCAGCTCGACCCGGTAGTCGGCCCCCTTCGCCGCGAGCAGCCTGCCGACGTTGCGCCAGTGCTGCTCCGCGAGGATCTCCGTCGGAGCCATCAACGCGCCCTGGTAGCCGTTCTCGACGGCGACGAGCAGGGCCATCAGCGCGACGATCGTCTTTCCCGAGCCGACGTCTCCCTGGAGGAGCCGGTTCATCGGGTGCGGCGAGCGGAGATCCTCGCCGATCTCCTTCAGGACCCGCTGCTGCGCGGCGGTGAGCTTGAAGGGGAGCAGGGCGGCGAGCTTGCGCCGAAGTGCGTCGTCGAGGACGTAGGTCCCCACGCGGCGCTCGCGCTCGACCTCGCGCCGGCGCATCGCGAGGGCGAGTTGGAGGAGGAAGATCTCCTCGAAGGCGAGGGCGCGCTGCCCGGGGGTGTGGTGCTCGACGAGCGCCCGCAGGCTCGTTTCGGCGGGCGGGAAGTGGACCTCTCGCAGGGCGTCGAGCCGACCCGGCAGCGATTGACGGGCGAGCGTCTTCCTCGGAACCGTGTCGTGAAGGGTCGCCGGATCGAGGAGCTCGAGCGCGCGCCAGATCAGCAGCCGCTGCATCCGGGAGCTCAGGTCGGCCAGCTTGCGGTAGACGGGGACGATCCGTCCGGTGTGGATCCCCTCCGCGTCGGCGTCGTCGAGCCCCTCGTGATCGGGGTTCTCGAGGATCACCTCCTTGCCGTATCGGTCGAGCGTCGCGCGCCCGAAGACCACGACCCGTCGCCCGGGGGTGAAGACCCGCTGCAGGAAGGGTTGGTTGTAGAAGACCGCCTTGATCGTCCCGCTCCCGTCCTTCAGGACGGCGTGGAAGATCGTGAAGCCGCGGCGGCGGGTGCGGATCAGGCGGGCGGAATCGACCGTGACGTCGAGCGTCGTCTCGGCGCCGCCGGGACGCAGATCCGCGATGCGCGAGAACGCGCGGCGGTCTTCCCAGCGGAACGGGAGGACGTACAGGAGGTCCTCCACCGTCTCGATGCCGGTCTCGACGAGCTTGTCGGCGCGGGCGGGGCCGACGCCCTTCAGGAAGCGAAGGGGGGTGTCCGCCGTCAACATGCCGCGCCGGGCGTCCCCTCGAAGGCTTCGCGGATCGCCTCGCCGCGCGTCCCGGCGCCGAGGAGCGCCATGAGGAGGATCCTCGCCTTCGACGCCGGTAGCCCGCCGGAGAAGACGACCCCGAGATCGCGCAGCGTGGAGCCGCCCCCCTCGTACCCGTACCGCGGCGCGGTGCGCCCCCGGTGGCAGCGGCTGGCGATGACGACCGGCACGTTCAAGTCCCTCGCCGCACGCACGCCGTCGATCATCGCGGGGGGGACGTTTCCCCGCCCCATCGCCTCGATGACGATCCCGCGCGCCCCGTCGTCGAGCGCGGCGCGGATCGGCCGGGAGTCGACGCCGATTCCGGTCGGGACGAGGGCGACCTCGGGCTCGAGCCGGTCGGTCGCGGCGCGAAGGCGCGGACCCGGCGCGACGCGGAAATGCACGCCGTCCCAGTCCACGATCGCGACCGGACCGGCGTCTCCGCTCGTGAAGGCGCTGAACGCCTCGGTGTGCCCCTTCTCGACGTGGCGGGCGGCGTGGACGGTGTCGTCCATCGCGACGAGCACGCCGCGCCCGGCGGCATCCGGGGCCGCCGCGGTGCGGATCGCGGCGAGCAGGTTCCCCGGTCCGTCCCACACCGGATCGTCGAAGGTCTTCATGGCGCCGGTGAGAACCACCGGCTTCCTCGTGTTCAGGACGAGGTCGAGGAAGAACGCGGTCTCCTCGAGGGTATCGGTCCCATGGGTGACGACCGCGCCGGCCAGTCCCTCCTCGGCCATCCTCCGGTCGATCTCGCGCGCGAGATCCTCCATGCGCGACGGCGTCCAGTGAGGACCCGGGAGCCGGTCGAAATCCTCGATCTCGACCTCCGCGTGCGCCTCGATCCCCTTCACCGCCGCGAGGATCTCGCGCCCGCCGCGGGAGGGAATGGCGCCGCGTCCGGGGACGATCGTCATCGAGATCGTCCCGCCGGTGAACAGGAGCAGGATGCGCGGTTTCGCGGACATGGAGGCGCATTATGCCTGAGGCCACCCTAGAATCCCGCCCGCGAGGGGGCCCCATGTCCGACCATCACGACCAGACCCGGACCCGGCACGGCGAGCTTCCGCCCGAGGCGCTGCCGCCGCCCCTTCCGTCGGCGATCGGCGGATACACGATCGTCGGGAAGCTCGGCGAAGGCGGAATGGGTGTCGTCTACGAGGCCGAGCAGAACGAGCCCCGGCGTCGCGTGGCGCTGAAGGTCGTGCGCGGCGGGCCTTTCGTGGACGAGCTCTCCGTCAAGATGTTCCGCCGCGAGGTGGAGACGCTCGCGCGCCTGAAGCACCCGAACATCGCGGCGATCTACGAGGCCGGGCGGACCGACGAGGGGCAGCACTACTTCGCGATGGAGCTCGTCCAGGGGGAGCGCCTCGACGACTTCCTCGAGCGGGGCGGGAAGGCCTCGACCCGCGAGGTGATCGAGGGGCGCCTGCGCCTGTTCCGTAAGATCTGCGACGCGGTCCACTACGCCCACCAGCGCGGCGTCATCCACCGCGACCTGAAGCCCTCGAACATGGTGGTCGTGGAGGCCGCCGCGCCGGGATCCGACCCCGAGATCAAGATCCTGGACTTCGGCCTGGCGCGGATCACCGACGCGGACGTGCGCCAGACGATGGCGACCGAGATCGGCGTGATCAAGGGGACGCTCCCTTACATGAGCCCCGAGCAGGCGAAGGGGGACCCCGACGCGATCGACGTCCGTACCGACGTGTACGCGCTCGGCGTGATCCTCTACCAGATGCTCGCCGGGGCCCTCCCGTACGACACCCGCAGTCCGTCGCTGGTGGAGGCGGTGCGGGTGATCTGCGAGGAGCCGCCCCGGCCCCTTCGCGCCGCATGGAGCGGGATCCGCCGCGTCGACCCCGACCTGCAGACGATCGTCGACAAGGCGCTCGAGAAGGACGCCGAACGCCGCTACGCGTCGGCGGCCGGCCTCGCCGGGGACGTCGGCCGCTACCTCGAGGGGCAGCCGATCCTCGCGCGCCCCGCGAGTACGATGTACCAGCTGCGCAAGGCCATCGCGCGCAATCGCGCCCCCTTCGCCTTCGCCGCGGCCGTGCTGCTGCTGATCGTCGCCTCGACGGCGGCGATGGCGGTCCTCTGGTCGCGCGCCCGCACCGCGGAGGCCGCCGCGCGGGCGAACTTCGAGACCGCGCGCAGCGCCGTCGACCGTTATCTCAGCCAGGTCACCGAGAGCCCCGAGCTCAAGTCGAAGGGGCTCGAAACGCTCCGGCGCGACCTTCTGGGGACCGCGGCGACCTTCTTCCGGGACCTGGCCGCCCGCGGAGGCGACCGCGCCGACCTGAAGGCGGACCTCGGCCAGGCCCAGTGGCGCCTGGGAGGCGTGCTGCACGCGATGGGCGACACGGCCGGGGCCGAGAAGGCCTTCGTCGACGCGGCGGGGATCTTCGACGCCCTCGGGAACGGGGCTCCCGCCCGGCGGGACGCGGCGTCCGTCCGCTCCGCCCTGGGTCTGCTCTACGCGGACGTCGGCCGATGGTCGCAGGCCGAGGCGACGTACGCGCAGGCGATCGAGGCGACCGAGCGCCTGCTGGCGGAAGATCCCGGCTCCGTCGTCGACCGCTTGCGCCTGGGCGAGATTCACGACCGGCTCGGCATCGCGAGGATGCGCCAGGGGAAGCTCGCGGAGTCCGAGGCGTCGTACGCGAAGGCGATCGCGGAGCGGGAGACCGCGCAGAAGGCCTCGCCTTCGTTCGAGACCGGCTACCCGCTGGTCGAGGGGTACAACAACCTCGGCACGTTGTACGCGGGGACGGGGCGCGCCGCGGAGGCGGAAGCGATGTTCCGGAAGGCGCTCGGCCTGGTGGAGTCGGTCGCCGCCGGCCGGAAAGACGACCCGATCGTCGCCAACGCCTCGGCGGCGAGCGCGGACAATCTCGCCGGGGCGCTGGTCCTCCAGGGAAGGCTCGACGAGGCGCGACCGATCTACCTCCGCGAGCTCGAGCAGCGCCGGTCCCTCGCGCAGACGCACCCCCGCGTCCTGGAGTACCAGCTCTTTCTCGGCAGCACGTATACGAACATCGGCGAGCTGGAGGCGCGCGCCGGGGATCCGGCGGAGGCGCTCCCCTGGCTCGACAAGGCGGTGGCGACGTTCCAGGGGCTGCTCGCCGTCGAGCCGCGCCACGCGGTCGGGCGCTACTACCTTTCGTACACCCACGGCTGGCGCGCGCGGGCGCTCGCGGCGGCGGGGCGGCGCCGGGAGGCCGTGCGTGCCTGGGACGACGCGATCGCCTTCGACGACCGCGGGGATCCCGGGCTGAAGGCCGAACGGGCGAAGGCGGCGTCTTAGGGTCAATCCACCACGCGCAGCACGCCGCGCGAGATGAGGCCCGCGACGGCCTCGGCGACCACGGCATCGGGCTGCGGCGCCTCGTCGAGGATCGCGGTGACGGTGGCGCCGTTCCGCGCGCGGGAGAGGACCTCGAACTCGGCGGGAGAGACCGGATGCCCCTCGAGCCGCGTCTTGGCATCGGCGGTGAAGGCGAGCCGCGACTCCCGCGGGGGAAGGACCGCCGACCACCGTCCCCACTCGTCGAGCGACACGAGCCCGTCCATGATCACGTTCGAAGCGGGTCCGTCGATCGTGCGCTCGGCGATGTTCCCTTCCCGGCCGAGTACGCGGAACGCCGCGTTCGGCCAGCCGAGCATCCGGTAGAGCGCCTTGAGCCCGCGCGTGCGGTCGCAGGCGGCGTGCACGATCAGGCCGCCGACGAACTCGACCGAGCCGCGCGATCCGTTCTGCTCGAGGGCGACGGTCCCGTCCTTCCCGTTGAGGGCGAGGATCTGCAGGAGGTCGGACATCGCGAGGTGCTCGACCGTCCCCGCCAGAAGCGCCGTCTCCCGGCCGCCGGCCGCCGCGAGCCGGGCGCGCCGCTCGAGGAGCCGCTCGACCCGGGCGTGGAGCTCCTCGACCTCGAACGGCTTCGGAACGAAGTCGTCCGCCCCCTGATGGAGCGCGCGCAGGCGCTGCGGGAGGTCGGCGTCGACGGTGAGGAACACGTACGGCACGTCCTCGAGGTCGGGGCGCGCGCGCACGGCGTCGTAGAGCCCCCATCCGTCGAGGTTGGGCATCAGGATGTCCGCCACGATCGCGTCGGGGCGGAAGGCCTCGAGCACGCGCAGCGCCTCCACGCCGTCCTCGGCGCGCGCGACCTCCCAGCCGTGGGGCTCGAAGAAATCGGCCACGACCCGGAGCACGAGCCGGTTGTCGTCGACGACCAGGAGCCGTTTCGCGGTCATTTGATCTGTTCGATGAGCTCGTGGAGGCTTGGGGTGGACGTCGGCATGTCGTCGGCGATCCTGCCCTGGCGGCGGGCGTCCACGGTCAGCTCGACGAGGTGCGGATCGAACTGGACCCCCGCGAAGCGGCGGATCTCGTCGATCGCCCCCTGGACATCGATCTTCTTCCGGTAGATGCGGTCGGTGGTCATCGCGTCGAATGCGTCGCCGATGTGGATGATGCGCCCCTGCAGGGGGATCGTGTCGGCGGCGAGCGCGTTGGGGTACCCGGAGCCGTTCCAGTACTCGTGGTGGCAAAGGATCCCCGGGATGACGTTCTCCAGCGCCGCGATGTGCTGCAGCATGCGCGCCCCGGCGGTGGTGTGGGTCTTCATGATCTCGAACTCTTCCTTGTTGAGGCGCTCGGGCTTCTTGAGGATGTTGTCCGGGATCGCGATCTTGCCGACGTCGTGGAGGATCGCCGACAGGAGCAGCGGCTCCATCTCCTCGCGCGGGAGCTCGAGGGCCTGGCCGACGATCAGACTCACCCGCGCGACGCGCATCGAGTGGCCGTGGGTGTAGGCGTCCTTCGCGTCGACCGCTCCGGCCATCGACACGATGATGTTCAGGAACATCGAGCGCACGTCGCGCTCGAGGCGGGCGTTCTCGATGAAGATCGCGGCCTGCGAGCCGAGGGCGTAGAGCAGCTTCTGCTCGTTCGGCCCGAGCCGGCGCGCGCGGCCGCCCAGCCCCACCTCGATCCCGCCGATCAGACGCTCCTTGGCGACCATCGGGACGAAGACCGAGCCGCGATCCGCGTCCTCGTACATGCGGATGCCCATCGGCCCTTCCGCGCCGGGGTCCACGAGGGGCAGTCGGTCCGAAATGCGGCAGCGGTCGCCGATCCGCGGCCCCGACCCGTCGTACCCGACGACCCCCTTGACCTCGAGGACGCCGTTTTCGGGCTCGAGGAGGAGGATCGAGCCCTGGGACGCCTGCACCGCGCCGAGGGCCTGGCGCAGGATGATCTCGACTTCGTCGTCCACCTTGAAGGGGGAGGTGATGGCCGATCCGATCGAGAACAGCGTCTCGAGGTAGTACTGACCGAGCCGGCGCGAGGAGGCGAGCGACTCGCGGACGCGCAGGGTGCATCGGAGCCGCGCGAGCAGCTCTTTCGTGAAGAACGGCTTCGTCATGTAGTCGTCGGCGCCGGCGTCGAACCCCGCGAGCTTGTCCTTCAGCTCGTTCAGGCCCGAGAGGATCATCACGGCGGTCTCGCCGGTCCCGGCGTCGGCCTTGATGCGCCGGCAGACTTCGTAGCCGTCCATCCCGGGGAGCGTGACGTCGAGCAGGACGACGTCCGGGCGGAGGTCGCGGGCCATCTCGAGGGCGCGCTCCCCGTCCTCGGCGAGGTGGACGTCGAACCCTTCCGCCTCGAGCTCCTCCCGGAGGATCCCGCGGAGGAGGTTCGAGTCATCCACGACGAGGATGGAGGACTTCGTCGTCACGGCGGCGGACGTGGGCATCGACGACTCCCCTCCCGACAACCCGAAAATCGCGGAAAAGCGTAGGTACCCGCGGGGACCAAGTCAAGGAAGGGTCACTTCCACAGATACAGACTGACGAGCACCGACAACCCCCACAGCAGGACGTTCCACGCGAACGGCCGGTCGGAAAGGACGACGGAGGTGGGGTTCTCCCCCTCGCCCCGCTGGTAGACGAGATACAGGTACCGGAAGATGCCGTAGAGGACGAAGGGGATCGTCAGGCCGAGGTGGCGCGTCCCGAGCCTGGTCGCGACTTCGGGGGAAAAGGCGTAGAGCGCGTACGCCAGGACCGTCGAGGCGGTGACGATCGCGATCATCTGGTCGAGGAACGGGAGCGAATATTCGCGCAGGATCGGGCGCTGCGCGCTCTCCCCCCCCAGCGCCGCGATCTCCTGGCGCCGTTTCACGAACCCGAGGAACAGGGCGATCAGCCCCGTGCACAGCACCAGCCACTGGGACATCGCCACGCCGATGGCGAGCGCCCCGCCCCAGGCCCGCAGCAGGAACCCGGAGGCGACGATCATGACGTCGAGCACCACGACGCGCTTCAGGGCGACGGAATAGGCGAGATTCTGCATCAGGTAGGCGCAGGCGACGCCGGCGAACCCCCAGCCAAGCGCGGCCCCCCCCGACAGGGCGCCGACGGCGAGCACCACGGCGGTCGCCGCCGCGGCCTCGGGCGACAACGCGCCGGAGGCGATCGGCCGGAGCCTCTTCTTCGGATGCAGCCGGTCCGCTTCCCGGTCGGCCACGTCGTTGAGGAGGTAGACGGCGGAGGCCAGCGCGCAGAAGACCGCGATCGCCGCAACCGTCCGCCCCACGGCGCTCGGATCCCCCAGGGCCCCCGCGAACACGAGCGGCGCGGCGACGAAGACGTTCTTCGTCCAGTGCTTCGGCCGCATGGCGGCCCAGAGCGCGCCGACGAGGCCCATCAGGCGTCCGGGCCCCCCGCGACGTCGTCGGCCTCGGCCTTGTCGTGCAGGGTTCTCAGTTCGAGGATCTCGAACTTCTTGTGCCCCGACGGGACCACGATCGTCACGGCATCCTCGACCTGTTTTCCCATCAGGCCCTTGCCGATCGGGGAGGCGATCGAGATGAGCCCCTTGTCCAGGTCGGCCATCTCCGGGATCACGAGCTCGTAGGTGACCTCCTCGTCGCTGTCGAGGTCGAGGAGGACCATCGTCGAGCCGAGGCCCACCCGGTCCTTCGGGATCCGGTCCAGATTCAGGGTCGCCAGCTCGCTCAGGCGGGTCCGGAGCTGCCCGATGCGGGCCCGGACGTAACGCTGCCGCTCGAGGGCCGCGTGGTATTCGGCGTTCTCCCGGAGGTCCCCCATCGCCACGGCGGTCTTGATTTCCCGCGGCAGCTCCACGTTCAGCTCGCGCTCGAGCGCGCGCAACTCCCCTTCGAGCTTCTCCCGGACGGCACGCAGCACGGGGTCTCCCTTCCTGAACCGCCCCAACTCTAACATCGGCGCGCGTTGACACCCGCCGGGGGCGTCCTTAGCATCTCCCGGGGGCACCGGAGGGATCGCGCGGATGGACCGCAGACGGTTGAAGTTCGTCCTGCTGGGAACCGGGGTGGCGGCGACGATGATCTTCCTCATCGTGGTCGCGATCGCGAAGCCCGGCGGTGCGGTTTACTACAAGACGGTCGGGGAATACCTGGCCGAGCCGGCCGGCAAGGGGAACTTCCGCGTCAACGGGAAGGTCCTCGAAGGCTCGATCCGGCGCCTGCCCACCGGGCAGGAAGTCTCCTTCACCATGCACGACGGCACGAACGCCTCCCAGGTGATCCGCGTGGAGTACCGCGGGATCATCCCCGACACCTTCGTCGACAAGGCCGACGTGGTGGTCGAGGGCCGGATGCGGCCGGACGGCGTCTTCGTGGCCTCGACCCTGCTCGCCAAATGCCCGTCCAAGTACGAATCCGCGGACGGACAGAAAGCCGCGCAGGGAGCCTGACCCTTGAACCTCTTCGGACATTTCGCCCTGTTTCTCGCCCTCGTCGCCTCGGTGTGGGCGGCGGTCGGCTCGGTCCTCGGGATCGTCGCGCGCGGCCGCGGCCTCCAGCAGAGCGCCGAGCGCGCGGTGCTCGCGACCGCGACCTGCACGCTGCTCGCGATGGGGGCGCTCTGGGTCGCCTTCCTGACCGACGACTTCACCAACGACTACGTCTACCACTACTCGAGCCGGGCCCAGGCGCTGCCGTTCAAGATCGGCGCCCTCTGGGGAGGCCAGGCGGGGAGCCTGCTCCTCTGGGCGGGCATCCTCACGGTGATGGCCTCGGTGATGGTCCTCACCAACCGGCGGAAGAACCGCGTGCTCATGCCGTGGGCCACGTTCGTCACCGGGGCGACGATGGCCTTCTTCATGATCCTCCTGAACTTCATCGAGAGCCCGTTCGTCACCGGAGCCGCCCGTCCCGACGGGGTCGGGCTGAACCCCCAGCTCAAGAACTTCTGGATGATGATCCATCCGCCGTCGCTCTACCTGGGGTACGTCGCGTTCACGATCCCCTTCGCGTTCGCGATCGCCTCGCTCGCCACCCGGCGGACCGGCGACATCTGGTTCCGCACGACACGCCGGTGGACGCTGTTCGCCTGGTTCTTCCTGGGCATCGGGATCCTGCTGGGCTCCTACTGGGCGTACGTCGAGCTGGGCTGGGGGGGGTACTGGGCCTGGGACCCGGTCGAGAACGCCTCGCTGATGCCCTGGCTCGTCGGCACCGCCTTCCTGCACTCGGTGATGATCCAGGAAAAGAAGGGGATGCTGAAGATCTGGAACGTCGCCCTGATCATCCTGACGTTCAGCCTGTCGATCTTCGGGACCTTCCTGACGCGCAGCGGCGTGATCTCCTCGGTCCACGCCTTCGCGACGTCGAACATCGGCCCCGCCTTCGGGATCTTCCTCGGGATCGTCTTCTTCTCCTCGCTCGCCCTGCTGATCGTCCGCCTGGACGACCTGAAGAGCGAGGGACGCCTCGAGTCGCTGCTCTCGCGCGAGTCGAGCTTCGTGTTCAACAACATGATCCTCGTCGGGATCGCCGCGACCGTCCTGTTCCTCACGACCTTCCCGATGCTCTCCGAGGCGGTGACGGGGCGCAAGGTCACGATGGGTCCGCCGATCTTCAACCTCGTGAACATCCCGTGGGCGATCGCGCTGCTGTTCCTCGTGGGCGTCGGCCCGCTGATCGCGTGGCGGAAAGCCACGGCGTCCAACCTCAAGCGGAACTTCGTCTGGCCGGCGGTCGCCGGGGCGGTGACCCTCGTGGCCCTCACCCTCGTCGACGCGCGGGAGTACGTGGACGCCCTGCGGCGGCTGGGCGGATCGCTCGCCGCCTTCGACGTCGCGGGGGCCTTCGACCACCTGAAGGCCTTCTATCCCGCGATCACCTTCGCCACCGGGATGTTCGTCCTGGGAACGGTGGGGCTCGAGCTGCACCGGGGGGTGCGCGCGCGCCGCCACCAGCACGGGGAGTCCCTGCCGATGGCGGCGGCGCAGCTCGTCTGGCGCAACAAGCGGCGCTGGGGCGGCTACATCGTCCACGTCGGGGTCGTCGTCGTCTTCTTCGGGATCGCCGGCTCGTCGGCCTACCAGAAGGAAGGGGTCCGCGAGCTCCAGCCCGGCGAGACGTTCAAGATCGACGACTACGCGATGCGTTACGACGGCTACCGCCTCGAGGCGGTGGACGACCACGTCGGCGCGATCACCGAGGTGACGGTCTGGTACAAGGACGATCCGGTTCCCGTGGGCCGGATCCTCGCCGAGCAGCGCATGCACCCGAACATGCTCTTCGGGGAGCTGCGCCAGGCGTTCCTCCTCGCGAAGGCGTCGGCGTTCGGCGACCCCGAGACCTACCGCCGCGCGGTCGAGAACGTCTACGCCGTGATGCAGGGGCTGGAAGGTCGCGCGGGTCGCGAGGTCAAGACGATGTCGACGGAGGTCGGCATCCACGAGAGCCTCTCGCTCGCGAGCCCTTCGCGCTTCGGCGAGGACTTCTACGTGATGCCGCTGTGGGTCGACCCCGGCACGGGCCGGGCGAACTTCCGGGTCTTCGTGAACCCGATGGTCAACTTCCTCTGGATCGGCGGGCTCATCCTGATCTTCGGAGCCCACCTCTCCGTCTTCCCGGACGCGCGCGAGCGCAGGCGACTCGAGACGGCGATGCTGCTCGAGGAGCGGGCGGCCGCCTGACATGCCGAACATCCCGGGACCGCCCCTCGACGCGGCGCAGAGCACCGAATACATGAAGGCCGCGACGACCCTGCTGTGCGACTGCGGATGCCATCCCCAGTCGGTCCACGAGTGCGCCTGCGGGCGCGCGGAGGAGCTGCGCGGCGTCGTCGCCGACCACGTCCGCTCCGGCATGAGCGGCGACGCCGTGATCGCGAAGTTCGTCGCCGAGAAGGGGGAGAAGATCCTGATCGCCCCCAAGAGCGAAGGGTTCAACCTGGTCGCCTGGGTCGGCCCGCTCGCGGGCCTGTTCCTCGCGGCGGGCGGGCTCGCGCTCGTGCTCCGGCGATGGAACCGGAAGGCGGGACCCGCGGCGTCCGCCGCGCCGCCGGTCGCCCGAGACTCGGCCTGGGACGCGCGGCTCAGCCGCGAGCTCGAGGAGTACGACCGATGACCGCCTGGTTCGCCGTCGCCCTGCTCGCGCTCGGCGTCGCCGCCTTCGTCCTCGCGCCCCTGTTCCGACCCGGCGCGGCGGAGGAGGAAAGGACCGCCCGCGTGCTCAGCGAGGAGCAGGACCTGGAATCGCAGCGCGAGATGGCCCTGGCCGCCCTGCGCGACCTCGAGGACGACCGCGCCACCGGGAAGATCGGCGACCACGACTACGAGGACCTCAAGGAGAGGCTCTCGTCCCGCGCGGTCGAGATCCTGAAGCGACTCGACGCGTTGCGCCAACCTCCCGCGTGAGCGCGCCGCTCCTGCGCGCCGACGGGATCACCCGCCGGTTCGGCGCATTCACCGCCCTGGACGGGATCGACCTCGCGTTGTCCCGGGGCGAGGCTCTCGCGGTTTTCGGTCCGAACGGCGCCGGCAAGACGACGCTGCTGCGCATCCTGGCGCGCGCCCTCGAGCCGACGTCGGGGAGCGTGCGATTCGAGGGGGTCGACGAGCGCGACGACCTCGCCGTGCGCGCGCGGATCGGCCTGCTCAGCCACCACACCTTCCTCTACGACGACCTCACCGCGCGGGACAACCTGCTCTTCTTCGCGCGACTGCACGGCGTCCCCTTCCCCGAGGCCAGGGCCGACGCGCTGCTCGCGGAGGTGGGCCTCGAGCGCCGCGGGGACGATCCGGTCCGGGCCTACTCGCGGGGGATGCAGCAACGCCTGGCGCTCGCGCGGGCGCTCGTGCACGAGCCCGAGCTCCTCCTGCTCGACGAGCCGTTCTCGGGCCTCGACCCCCACGCCGCGACGCGCCTGCGCGCGACGCTCGAGGGGGTCCGGGCGTCGGGCCGCGCCCTGCTCATGACGACCCACGACGTCGGCGAGGGGCTCGAGCTGAGCGACCGCTGGCTGTTCCTCGCGCGCGGGCGGGTGCACGCCTCCGGGGCGAGCGCGGGGGCCGACCGCGCCGCGCTCGTCGGCGCCTACCGCGAGGCGGCGCGATGAGCCCGCGTCGGGGCCCGGGATTCCTCCGCGCGGCGTACGAGGTCGCACGGAAGGACCTGGTGCTCGAGTGGCGAACGCTCGAGACGATCTCCTCCACCGGCCTGTTCGCCCTGATCGTCCTCGTGGTCTTCAACTTCGCCTTCGACCTCGGCACCCTGCGCACGGTCGGCGTCGACAAGATCGTCCCCGGCGTGTTGTGGGTGACGTTCGCGTTCGCGGCGATCGTCGGCTTCGCACGCTCGTTCCAGATCGAGCGCCGACGCGAATCGATGACGGCGCTGCTCCTCGCCCCGGTCGATCGCGGAGCGCTCTTCGCGGGGAAGAGCGCGGCGAATCTCGCCCTCCTGACCCTGCTGCAGGTCGTCCTGCTCCCGCTTTCGGCGGTGTTGTTCGACTGGGACCTCGTCGCGGCCGGCCCCGCGATCTTCGGCGTGGTGTTCCTCCACACCGTCGGGCTCGCGCAGCTGGGAACCCTCTTCGGCGCGGTCGTCTCGCGCCTGCACCGCGGCGAGGCGCTGCTCGCGACGTTGCTCCTCCCCGCGGCGACGCCCCTGTTCCTGTCGGCGGTGCGGACCACGGCGGCGGTCCTCTCCGGCGAGGGGCTCGCCTCCGAGAGACACTGGCTGCTGGTGACGGCGGGGTTCGACGTGTTGTATTTCCTCGTGGCGCTCCTGACCTTCGAGTTCGTGCTGGAGGATTGAACCCTTGAAGCGGCTCGCCCACCTTTCGACGCTCGCGCTGACCGCCGTCACGACGGTGGCCATGCTCGGGGCGTTGTGGATGATCTTCCTCTATGCCCCCGAGGAAAAAGTCATGGGGGCGGTTCAGCGGATCTTCTACTTCCACGTCCCCGCGGCGATCGCCTGCTTCGCCTCGGTGTTCGTCCTGCTCGGCGCCTCGATCGCCTACCTGTGGCGGCGGGAGGCGGTCTGGGACGCTCTGGCCCTCGCGGCCGCCGAGATCGGGTTCCTGCTGTGCACGCTCGTCCTCGTGACGGGCCCGATCTGGGCGAAACCGGCGTGGGGCGTCTGGTGGACCTGGGAGGCGCGCCTGACCACCACGCTGATCCTGTGGCTTCTGCTCGCCGCGTGCCTCATGGTCCGGTCGTACGCCGAGAACCGCGAGCAGGGCGCGCGCCTGGCGGCGGTGCTCGGCGTCGTCGCCGCTCTCGACGTGCCGATCATCCACAAGGCGGTCGAGTGGTGGCGCGGCCAGCATCCGCAGGTCTTCGGCCCCGGAAAGAGCGAAGGGCTCGCCCCGGGGATGCGCGAGACCTTTCTCGTGTCGCTGCTGGTCTTCTTCCTTCTCTTCGCCGTCCTGATGCTCCTGCGCACGCGCCTGGCCCTGCTCGAGGACCGCGCGCGCGCGCTGGCCGAGCGCGCGGGGATCGCACGATGAAGAACTACGGGTTCCTGTTCTGGGCGTACGCCGTGATCTGGATCGGAATCGCCGCCTACGTCGCCTTCCTCGGCGTCCGGCTGCGGAAGGTGGCGGACCGGCTCGACCGCCTCGAAGGAACGGCCCGGGACGACGCGGGCCGTTAGTCCGGCTCCTTCATCCCGGAGTCGGCCACGCGGTCGAGGGCTTCGAGCTCGCCGAGGAACGCGCCCTCGAGGGCGGTCCGTTTCGCGTCGAGCGCCGCCTTGCTCGACGGATCTTCCGGACCTTCCCCCGCGCGCCAGGCGTCGACGGAGTCCCGGACGGAGCGATACCGCTCGAACGTCCACCCCGCCTCGACGATCGCCTGCTCGCGCGTGAGCCGGAACTTCATCAGGAAGACGAGGTTGAGCTGCAGCGGCTTGAGCTGGGAGGCGTCCCCCTTGCCGAGCTGCTCGGCGAGTTGCCGGGCCGCCCCCGGCTGCTCCGCGATCACCGCCTTCAGCGCCGAGCGCACGGCCACGAAGCGATCGATCTCCGCGAGGTCGCTCTCGCGGGGACCCTCGGCCCGGACCGGGGGAGGAGGAACGACGGGCGGCGCTTCCGGAGCGGGGGGCGGGACCTGCGGCGCGGGGACGACGTCGACGACCGAAGCCCGCGGCTGCAGGCTGGCGTAACGGCGCGCCATCCACGTGAGGGCGAGCACGCCCACGAGTCCGACCGCGACGACGATGAGAAGCGTTCGAGTGGCACGGGGCATCCGGATCCTCCCTCGGGACGAAGCGGGGAGTTTACCGTCAATCGGCCTCGCGTCCGCAGGCGTCGACCGCCCGGATCCGGAAGTAGCCGTCGGTCCCGACGGCGTCGCCGTGCGCGGGGAACGTGACCTCCGCCACGAGGCTCCACGGCCCCGGGGACGCCGGGGCCCGGTACACCCGATAGGCGACGGCGCCGGGGACCGTCCGCCAGGCGAGCGTGGCGCCGGACTCGACGCGCAGCGAATCCCCCACGTCGGAGGCCGGCGCCGCAGCCTCGAGCGTCGCCCGCTCCGGTGCCGGGTCGGCGTTCGACCACGTGTCGCGCGAACGCACCTCGACGAGGCGGCTCCCCGGTCCCGAGGGCACGGTCACGGCGAAGCGCTCGACCGGCGCGTCGAACGCGCCGTCCTCGGGAACCGCCGGTACCCACGGGGCGCCGTCCACGCGCCACTCGACCGCGGCGACGCGGGCGAGGCTGATGCTCGATCGCGGGGTCGTGAGGATCGGGTTCCGGTTCGTCGGGGCGACGACCGAGGCACTCCCCCGGAGCGCGACCGCTCCGCAGACCGGCGACGCGGGGACCGCGTCGCCGTCGAAGAAGGTATCCGGATCCTCCCCGGCCACGTCGATCACGCCGTCGCCGTCGAGATCGGCCCAGCCGATCTGGCGGCGCGTGTGCGCGCACATCGCGTCGCCGTTGGAGATCATCACGCACGGCACCGCCGACATGTTGCAGGCGTCGCAGTTGAGGCCGCGCCCGTCGAGGTAGCCGCGACTCTCCTGGCAGGTGCAGCCGCTCGTCGCGTATTCGTCGAAGGCCCAGAAGGCGTGCAGCAGCTCGTGGCGGAGGACCTGGTCGAACCGGGCGCTCCCCCACGCCCCGTTGTCCCACGTCGCGACGACATGAGGGCCGCCGACCCAGGTCCAGGCGTAATAACCGTCGGGAAACCGCCCGTCGGCGTCCGCGAAGGAGTCCGCGACGAAGACGTTCAGCCCCCAGTCCGCGCCGACCTCCCGGCGGGTGGCGTCGGCGAGGGCGCGCGATCGCGCGAAACGGTCCCCGGAGGCGTGCCCCATCTTCGCCAGGATCTCGGAGCTCCACAACGCCTCGCCCGCCGTCCCCCTCGGGTCGGCCGGGCGCCGGATCGGCTCGTAGGAGGTGCGGGCCCGGGCGTCGGTTCGCCCGGCGATCAGGCGGTAGTCGAAGGAGAGCCGCGCCTGCGGCTCCTGGAGTCGAAGCCACTCGCACGCGGCCACGACCGAGGCCAGCACCGCGCTCTCGCGCTCGGCCGTCCAGCTCTCGGTGGGGAGGTCGATGGTCCCGTCGCTCTCGACGAGAAGGACGTTGATCGCGACGCGGCCGGCGAGGTACTCGCTCGTGTTCGACGGCGTCGCCCCGTACGGGAGCCCCTCCGAGCTCGTCGCCGCGGTGACCGACCCGCCCCCGGTCCCCGCGACCGGGGGAACCCATGCGTGTGCGGGCTCGGGCTGGCGCGGCGGCGCTCCGGTCACGGGGCGCGGGTCGAACGCGCCGCCGTTCCAGCCGCGCAACGCCGCGCGAAACGCCTCCGAGCGGCCGCGCTCGCGCTCGCGCGGCAACGCGCCCAGCGTGACGTCCCGGATCGAGGGGGCGCGGAACAGCCGCCTGGCGCCGGAATCGTCGAGCGCGGCGAGCAACAGGCCGTCGAACCGGTGGGCGACCGTCCCGCCGACCCGGGTCACCGCCGCCTCGGCGTCACGGGCCGTTGCGGCAGACCCGTCGACCAGGACGACGGCGCGCAGGGGCGCCGACGCCGCCAGGAGCGTCGCGGCAAGGAGGAGGGACATCGCCGGGGAAGTTAGGTCTCACGGCCGGGACGCAACCACGGCGAAGTTGGTAAGCCCGGGTGACCGCGGGGGTCACGAACCGGCGAGCGCGCTCTCGATTTCCTTTTCGAACACGCGGCGGGGGGCGGCTCCCGGCCATTTCTTGAGAATCGCCCCGTCTCGCCCGACGAGGAAGGTCGTCGGGTAACCCACGAGCCCGCCGAACTTCTCGCCGACTTCCTCGTTCCCGAGGAGGACGAGGTAGTTCATCCCCAGCTCGTCGACGAACGGTTTCACGACGGGGAGCCCCTCGTCGTCCATCGCGATCCCGACGACCTTGAACCCCCTGGGTCCGTACTTCGTCTCGAACTCCTTGAAGTACGGGATCTCCTCGCGACAGGGCGCGCACCACGTCGCCCAGAAGTTCACGAGTCGGACCGACCCCGCGGTGTCCGCGAACCTCACCGTCGCCCCGGAGAGGTCCTTGAGCTCGAACTCGGGGGCCGAGCCGAGGACCGCCGGCTTCGCTGGCGCCGAGCCGCCGGAACACCCCGCGAGAACGAGCACGAGGACGGCGACGAGGGGGACGAGGGGGCGCATGCGGATCTCCTGGGCGCGACAGGCGCCCCGGAATGTTAGCAGCCATAATGCGCGGCCGATGCGCCCCTCCCGAACCGCCACCGCACTGCTCGCGGCATGCCTGCTCGTCGAGCCCGTCCTCGCCGCCGCCGCGCGGCCGGCGCGGGGCGTCCGCGGGATGGTCGTGGCTCCGGAGGCCCACGCGACCGAGGTCGGTCTCGCCGTATTGCGGTCGGGGGGGAACGCCGTGGACGCGGCGGTTGCGACCGCCTTCGCCCTTTCGGTCACCTACCCTCGAGCGGGGAGCCTCGGCGGCGGCGGGTTCGCCCTCCGCCGCGGACCGGACGGCGCCCACGCGGCGATCGATTTCCGCGAGACCGCTCCGGCCGCCCTCCGCCCCGAGATGTTCCTCGGCGCGGGGGGGAAGTTCGATCCGAGGCTCGCGCAGCGCTCCGGGCTCGCCGTCGGCGTACCGGGGCTCGTCGCGGGTCTCGCGGAGCTGCACCGCCGATGGGGCTCGCGCCCGTGGCGCGCGCTCGTCGCGCCCGCCGTGGATCTCGCGGAGCGCGGATTCCCGATCTCGGAGGCGACGGCCGAGAACCTTCGCGCCGACGACACCCCCTCCAAGCTCGCCGCCGACCCGGCGGCGCGGGCGCTGTACCTGCGGGGGGAACGTCCGCTCGCGACGGGCGACCGCCTCACGCAACCGGAGCTCGCCGGGACGTTGCGGCGCATCGGCGAGGAAGGCGCGTCGGGGTTCTACCGGGGTCCGGTCGCGGAGGACGTCGTCGCGCGCGTGCGCGCCGCCGCGGGGGTGATGACCCTCGAGGATCTCGCGGGATACCGCGCGGTGGAGCGCGCTCCCCTCGAGGGGACCTTCCGCGGCCACCGCGTGATCACCTTCCCTCCCCCTTCGAGCGGAGGGATCGTCCTCCTGCAGATCCTCGCGATGCTCGAGCGCTGGCCCGCGGGGGAGGCCGGCCCCGGATCCTCCCTCGCGATCCACCGCTTCGCCGAGGCCGAGCGGCGCGCCTTCGCGGACCGCGCCCGCTTCCTCGGCGATCCCGACGCCGTCCGGATCCCGATCGACGGCCTTCTCGACCGGGCCTACCTGCGATCGCGCGCCGCCACGATCCGAGACGACCGCGCGGACGCGTCGGCGACTCTGGGGGCGGGACGCCCGGCGGGAGCGGAGGGGGAGAACACGCTCCATCTTTCGATCGCGGACGCCCGGGGTGGCGCCGTCGCGATGACCGTGACGCTGAACTCGTGGTACGGCTCGGGGCTCCTCGCGCCGACGAGCGGCGTGCTCCTCAACAACGAGATGGACGACTTTGCGATCGCCGGCGCCCCCAATCAGTTCGACCTGATCGGCGGCGCCGCCAACGCGGTCGCCGGCGGCCGGCGCCCCCTCTCCTCGATGACGCCCACGATCGTGGAGCGCGCGGGGACGCCGGCGGGAGGGCGCCCCTGGCTCGTCCTGGGGAGTCCCGGAGGACCGACGATCATCTCGAGCGTGGCGCAGGTGATCCTGAACGTCGTCGACCACGGGCTTTCCCCGGCGGAGGCCGTCGCGAGACCGCGCGTCCACCACCAGGCGATCCCGGACCGACTGGCCCACGAGCCGGGGGCGCTCCCCGACGACGTCGCCGCGGCGCTCCGCCGGCGCGGCCACGTTCTCTTCGAGCGGGAACCGATGGGAAACGTGGCGCTGATCGCCCTCGATCCGGGGGACGGCGCGTGGCTGGGGATCGCCGATCCCCGCGTCGAAGGGACCGCGAGGGGGTACTGACGTGAGCGGGCGCACCGTCGCGGTCTTCGGCTCCTCGGAGCCGCTCGAGGGGGATCCGATCTACGAGGCGGCCCGCGCGACCGGCCGCCTGCTGGCCGCCGCGGGGTTCGCGGTCGCCACGGGGGGGTACGGCGGCGTCATGGAGGCCGCCTCGCGCGGCGCGTCCGAATCGGGGGGGAGGGCGATCGGGGTCACCTGCTCGATCTTCCCGGAGCGGAGCGCCAACCGCTGGCTCACCGAGGTGCGGGAAACGGCGGACCTGCACGAGCGGCAGCGCGTCCTCGTGGAGATCGCCGACGGGTACGTGGTCCTCCCCGGGAAATCGGGGACCCTCGCGGAGCTGACGCTGGTCTGGGCCCTGCACCGCGCCGGCAGCCTCCCCCACCGCCCCGTGGTACTTTTGGGAGCCGGCTGGGTCCATTTCCTCCGGCACCTCGTCCAGGGATCGATGATCGAGCCCGAGCAGCTCGCGATCACGCGGGCGGTCGGCACACCGGAAGAGGCGGTCGGCGTGGTGGACGCGTTCCTCGCCGCGGAGGGTTGAGCGTTGGGTTCGCGAGCGGGTTTCGGCGACGATCGGGCGACGGCCCCCGACGCCCCTCCGCCGAAAGGGGTGATCCGGGACTACGTCGAGACGATCCTCGTCTGCGTGATCTTCGTCCTGTTCACGCGCGCGTTCGTCTTCCAGCAGTCCAAGATCCCGAGCGGATCGATGGAGAACACGCTGCTGGTCGGCGACTACATCATGGTCAACCGGTTCGTGTACGCCCCGACGCAGTGGGACTGGGAGAAGCGCTGGATTCCCGTGCGGGACATCTCGCGCGGCGACGTCGTCGTCTTCAAGTTCCCGAACACGCCGGAGATCGACTACATCAAGCGGGTGATCGGCCTTCCGGGAGACCGCATCGAGATCCGCGACGGCGAGGTCTGGCGCAACGACGAGCGCCTGGAGGAGCCGTACGTGGACGCGGGGCACCGCTTTCCGCGCGAATACCGGGCGGTCGAGGTGGTGCGGCCCGGTCACCTCTGGGTCATGGGGGACCACCGAAACGCCTCCTCGGACAGCCGCGTGTGGGGCCAGCTCCCCATGGAGCTCGTCAAGGGGCGCGCCCTCCTCATCTGGTGGTCCTACCCCGACGAGCGGGAGAACGCCCTTCGTCCGGGGTCGGACCAGCTCGCCGCGCTCGTGCGCAAGATCGTCACCTTCCCCTGGCGCTCCCGCTGGAGCCGCTGCTTCGAGCTGATCCGCTGACTATATTGGCCGCGGAAGCCCCATGAGCGACGCGAGACCCGAACCCGCGGCCCCGGCACCCCCGACCTCCCTCCGGCAGGCGGCCTCGTCCGCCGGTTTGCTGGTCGTGGTGCTCGTGATCCTGGCCTGGAGCCGGTTCCTTCAGAGCGGCCCCCCCGAGCACCGCCCCGCGGACGACCCGCCCCCCCTGCCGTCGCTCTCCTCCCCCTCCCCCCCGGAGGGGTTCGCCTCCCTCGAGCGCGTTCCGTCCGGAGAGCCCGAGCCGATTCCCGGTGGGAATCCCGTGGTCGCCGCGCCGCCGGCCCTCCCCCCGCGCGCGGATCGCGACCCCGCGCTTGCCTCCCTCGCCGACCGCGCGACGTCGGACGTGGGACGTCTGACGAAAAAACGGGGGAGCTTCACCCTGCAGGTGTCCCGGCACTGCTCGACGGCGCTCGTGCACGACAAGCTCCGCCGCCACGCAAGCGCGAAGGACTTCTTCCTCCTCCCCGCCGAGGAGGGCGAGCGCGCCTGTTTCGTCGTCTGCTGGGGGACGTATCCCGACCGCGCCTCGGCGGCCAAGGCCGTCGCCAGGGTTCCCGCGGAGCTGAAGGGGGACGGGAAGCCCTTCCCCAAGGCGGTCGCCGAGGTCCTCCCGTGATCCGGCGGCTGCCCGCGTGCACGCTCGCGCTCCTGCTGCTCGCCCCGGCGCGCGCGGACCGGCTGCACCTCGAAAGCGGCGGGGTGATCGTGGCCGACGTCTGGCGGATCGAAGGGGACTCGATCGTCATCGAGAGCGAAGGCGGGATCACGACCCTCCCGAGAAGCCTCGTCGTCCGCATCGAGCGCGCCGGCGCCGCTCCGCCGCAACCCAAACCCCCGAAGGCGGCGGCGCCCCGCCCTGCGGTGGCCTCCGACCGCGCGGGCCTGGCGGCATGGATCGAGGAGGGATCCGACGCCCTCGACGCACGCGAGTTCGAGCGGGCGACCCGCGCCTTCGGGCGCGCCCTGGACCTGGAGCCCAGGCTCACCGCCGCGCGCATCGGCCTCGCGCTCGCCGAGATGGCCCTGGGCCGCGACGCGAGGGCGCTCGCCGTCGTCCTCGACGGCCTCGCGCGCGACCCGTCGTGCGCCGAGCTCCACGAGCTGCTCGGCGACCTGCGCAACCGCGAGGAGCGCGTCGAGGACGCACGCGCGTCGTGGACCGAGGCGTTCCGCCTCTCCCCCAACGACCGCGTGCGCGACAAGCTCCTCAAAGCCGAGCGCGAGCTGCACGCGGGGAAGGACTACGCCTTCGCCGCCGCCGCGAACTTCAACATCCGCTACGACGGCGAGGTCGACCCCGAGCTCGCCGCGGAGGTCGCCGAGTTCCTCGAGGAGCGCCTGCGCGAGATGACCTCGCTCTGGAGCCACGCCCCCGAGCAGGCGATCACGGTCGTCCTCTACCCGAAGCAGGCGTTCCACGAGGTCACGCTCGCGGGCGGCGAGGTGGGCGGGTTGTTCGACGGCAAGATCCGCGTCCCCATCGGCGGGTTGAAGCGCCTCGACCCGCGCGCGCAGGCGCTGCTCTCCCACGAGCTCACCCACGCGGTCGTGCATTCCAAGTCGCGCGGTCAGGCGCCGCGCTGGCTTCACGAGGGGCTCGCGCAGATCGCCGAGCCCCGCCCCTTCACGCGCGCCGACCGCGAGGCGGTCCGCCGCGCCCTCGGATCCGGCGACCCGGCGACCTGGGCCGAGCGCGCCTTCTCGTACCCGGCGGCGTTGTCGCTCGTGCGCCACCTCGAGAGCGAGCGCGGCTTCGACGCGCTCGTGCGCGTCGTGGGGGACCTCGGAGAAGGCAAACCCCTCGACGAGGCGCTGCGGGGCGAATACGGCGTCGACTACGTCGAGGCGTGCCGCGCGTGGGCCGCGTCGCTCGCCCGCGAGGAGGATCGGTGAAGGCGGGCCAAGGCGTCGCCCCCGACCGCGCCCTCGCGCGGACGTTGTGCGGGAAGGCCGCGGACGGCGTCTCGGGGATCGCGACCGCCACACGGGGAAAGCTCCGGCGGCTGTTCTGCCTCGACGCGGGGTGGCTCGTCTACGCGACGTCCAACGTGATCGAGGAACAGTTCCTCGAGTACCTCGTAAGGACCGGCCGGCTCGATCCCGAATCCCGCGCCGATGCGCTCGCGCGCTCCGCCGCGACCGGCGCGAAGGTCCTCGACGTCCTCCGCCAGGGCGACCGCCCCGGCGAGGCGGAGCTGCAGCGCGGGATGGAAGCCCTCGTCGAGGAGCTCTTCGCCTCGACGATGGGCTGGCCGGACGGTCTCGTCACCTTCGCGGACGGGATCCCGAAGCTCGACGGCGAGATCACGGTGCGGTTGTCGCCCCTCTCGCTGGCCCTCCGCCACGCGCGGCGCGAGCCGCCTCGCCTCGACCAGGTCCGCATCCGCATCGGCCCTCCCGACCTCCGTCCGGTGCAGACCGACGCGGCCGCCCGGATGCTCGGTCGCGGGCTCGACGACAAGGTCTCCGCGATCCTCAACGCCGCCGACGGACAACGCGACCTCGCGCAGGTCGTCTCGGCCGCCGGAGTCGACGAGGAGTCGGCGCTTCGCGCGATCCTCGCTCTCCTCCAGACGGGGATGCTCGAGCCGGTCGATCCGAGGCGTCGCGCCGCCGCCGAGCGCCGCACGCGCGAGATCCCGCTCACCCGCGCGGAGTGCCTCGCACGTCTCGCCGCCGCCGCGGGAGACTTCTACGCGGTGCTCGGCATCGGTCGGGAAACGGACGCGGACGGCGTGCGCGAGGCCTATTACGCACTCGCCCGCCGCTACCACCCCGACCGGTTCCGCGCCGGGGACCTCGCCGACCTCCTCCCCCGCTTCGAGGCCTTCTTCACGAGCGTCACCGAGTCGTACAACACCCTCGTCGATCCCCGGCTCCGCGCCGAATACGACGCGGCGCTCGCCGCCCCCCAGGATCAGGAAGGCCCCAAGCAGAGCGACACGTCCTATCTCGCGCGCCAGAACTTCCTTCGCGGCCGCGCGCTGCTCTCGCAGCGCAAGCAGGTCGAGGCGGTGCAGTTCTTCGAGAACGCCGCCCGTCTCGACGGCGGCGTGGCGGAGTACCAGCGCGAGCTCGGCATTCTCCTCGCGAAGAACCCGAGGCGGCGCGAGGACGCCGAGCGTGCGCTGCTCCGGGCGATCGAGCTCGCCCCGACCGACGTCACGTCGTACGTCGCGCTCGCGCAGCTCTACCAGCGCGCGGGGAGGGCCGGAGCCGCCGTCCGCATCGCGAAGGAGGCGCTGCGCTGGGAGCCCGACCACATCGAGGCGCGGGAAGTTCTCGACGCGCTCCGCGACGCACCGGAGGAGCCCGGTGCGGTCGCTTTCCACCCGATCTTCCGCGGCTGAGCCCGCCGTGCCGGTCCTCGTCGACGGCGACAACCTTCTCGGCACCTGGCCGGGAAGAACGCGTTCCGACGCGGAGAAACGCGCGCTCGCGCGCGAGTGCCTGGCGCTCGCGCGCCGGGAGTCGCGTGAGGTCCTCGTCGTCTTCGACGGGAGGGAGCCCGTGCCCGCCCCCCCCGGCGAGGTCCGGTTCGCCGGTGCGGGGCGTTCGGCCGACGACCTGATCCTCGAGCAGCTCCGGCGGGCGAAAGACCCGGCCGGGTACACGGTCGTGACCAACGACCGCTCGCTCGGCGACCAGGCGCGGTGGCTCAAGGCGCGCGTCGAGCGTTGCGACCGATTCCGCCTCCGACTCGGCGCCGCGCCCGAGGCCGAGAAGCCCGAGCCGAGCGCGGACTTCGGGTACTGGTGGGAGCAGTTCGGCGGCGGCGACGGTTAGCTCAATGGGGACAGCAACCTATTTCCGCGACCTCGTGACGATCGCATCGAGGTCGCGGAAATAGGTTGCTGTCCCCAGTTGGCTAGCGCAACGTCACGACGGTCGCGCCGTCGCCCCCTTCGCGCGGCTCGCCGGGACGGAACGCGTCGACGTGGGCGTGACCTTTCAGGAAGCCTCGCACCGCGGCCTTGAGCTTGCCGGTTCCGTGGCCGTGGACGATGCGCGCCTCGGTCCGGCCGGCGCGCGACGCGTCGTCGAGGAACTTGTCGACCTCGCCGAGCGCCTCGTCCACCGTCTTGCCGAGCAGGTGCAGCTCGATCGGCGGCGCCGGCATCCCCAGCGGCCCCTCGTCCCGGGACGGCCCCTTCCGAAGGCTCGCCAGCGAGGCGGCGAGCCCGCGGGGGGTCGCGGTCGCGGCGCTCCCCGGCGCCGCCTCGCCCGGAGGCCCGAGATCGGCGCGGCGCACCGTGAAGGTCGCCGATCCCATCTGGACCTCCGCGCGGTCGTCGCGGATCGACCGGACGACCCCTTCGCGGTCGAGCGAGAGGATCCGCACCGCAGCGCCGGGTGCGGGCACGAAGGGCTTCGCCGGATCGGGAGCGGACGTCGACTTCGGCCGGGCCAGGCTCCGCCCCTTCGCGGCGAGCGTCGACTTCAGCCGGATCTCGGAGCGCGCCTGCTCCTTCTCGAGCCTCGCGCGCACCTTGACGTCCGTGATCTGCTCGAGCGCGCGTCGCGCCTCGCGCCGGAACTCCTCGAGAACCCCCTCGAGCTCGCGTGCGCCCTCGCGGCGCATCCGCTCCCCTTCGCGCTCGAGGCGCTCCTCGACCTCGGCGCGCCGGAGCGAGAGGTCCGCCTCCGCCTCGGACTGGGCCTCGAGCCGGCGCTCGAGGTCGGCGGTCCGCTCGCGCAGGCGGGCCATCGTGTCCTCGGCGCGACGCCCCTCCCCGCCGGCGAGCGCCCGGGCCCTGTCGAGGACCTCCGGATCGATCCCGAGCCGCTGCGCCACCGACAGCCCCGCGGAGGCTCCGGCCGCACCCATGAGGACGCGGTACGTCGGGCGCAGCGCCTCCTCGTCGAACTCCAGCGCCGCCGACGCCGCGACGTCGCTGGCGAACGCCCAGGTCTTCAGCGCGGATTGGTGGGTCGTCGCGACGCACGCGACCCCTCGCGCGGCGAATCGCTCCAAGAGGGCCTGGGCGAGCGCGGCCCCCTCCGTCGGTTCGGTGCCCGTGCCGATCTCGTCGAACAGCACCCACGCCGGAGCGCGCACCTCGCGCAGCCACGCCGCCGCCGAGCGGACGTGCCCGGAGAACGTCGAGAGGTCCGCCTCGATCGACTGGCGGTCTCCGATGTCGGCGCGGATCCAGGCGCCGGCCGGGCAGGCGGCCCGGCGCGCGGGAACGGGGATCCCGCACTGCGCGAGGAGGATCGCGAGTCCGACCGTCTTGAGCGCTACGGTCTTGCCTCCGGTGTTGGGACCCGAGATCACGAGGACCCGCCGCCCTTCCGGCAGGCCCAGGGTGAGCGGCACGCAGCGCTCCCCTCGCTCGCGAAGTCTCCGGTCGAGCAACGGATGCCGCACCTCGACGAGCTCGAGGTGCCCGGCCTGCGCGACGACCGGGCGGCACGCGCCGAACGCGTCCGCCCAAAGCGCACGGGCCTGCAGGGTGTCCACCCGCTCGAGCCCGCCGACGGTCGCGAGCACCTCCTCGGCGCGCTCGCGGAAGCGGTCGGCCCAGCGGCGCACCACGCGGTCCTGCTCGACGAGCTCCTGCTCGGCGAGGCGGACGAGCTCGTTGTTCATGTCGACGCTTTCGAGGGGCTCCACGAACAACGTCTGCCCCGACGACGACGCCGCGTGCACGATCCCGGGGACGCCGCGCGGGCTGTCGGCCCGGACGGGGATGACGAAGCGGCCGTTGCGCTGCGTCACGAAGGCGTCCCGGACGACGTTGGCCGCGGCGGGGTCGTGCACGAACGACTCGAGCTGCCGCCGGAGCCGCTCCCCGGTCCGGCCGATCGCCTGGCGCACCCGGTGCAACTCCGCGCTCGCGCCGTCGAGCAGGCGGCCGTCGGGTCCCACGTTCTCCGCGACCGGCTGCGCGAGCGCGCGCAGGTCGGCGAGGCTCCGGGCCTCCTCCCGCAGCGCGGGGTACCCCTCGGCGTCGCGCGAGCCGAGCGCGCGGCGAAGGTCGGCGGCGACGAGGAGGATCTCCGCGAGATCCCGCAGCTGCGCGGGCTCGCAGGCGTACCCCTCGAGGGGGAGGATCGCGAGGGCGGGGGCCGGATCGGGTAACCCTCCTCCGATCAGGCGTCCGCGCTCGCCGATCCAGGCCCGCGCCTGCGCGACGGCCTCGTGCTCGGCCTCGAGGAACTCCGCGTCGAACGAAGGGACCGCCCTGCGGATCGAGCCCGCGGCCCCCGGTGTGGACGCGTGCCCCGCGACCTCGTCGAGGACGGCATCGAGCTCGAGGACCCTCCGCGAGTCCGCGTCGAGATCGGCGGGACGGCGCATGCCTGCCTCAGGCCCCCGCGCGTCCGGCGTCGGCGGCGCGCACGGTCCGGACGGTGCGCCAGATGTAGTGCAGCCCCGAGATCACGGTCAGCGCGAAGGTCGCCAGCACCCCCGCCCCGATCAACGGGTGGGACCGGCCGAGATCGTTGAACAGGAGGACGGCGCCCACCGTGACGAGCTCGGCGGCGGTGCAGCACTTGCCGAGGAAGCTGGGTCGGAACTTCGTATGCCCGTACGCGAGGTAGAGCATCAGCGCCACGGAGACGATGAAGACGTCCCGGCTGATCGTGAGGATCGTCAACCAGACCGGAATCCGGTTGACCATCGGGATCTGCTGGAAGAGCTGCGGGTACTCGGTCAGGAGGATGAACCCCGCCGCGAGCAGGAGCTTGTCGGCCGCGGGGTCGAGATAGGCCCCGAGCGGGCTTTGCTGGCGAAAGACCCGCGCGACGAGGCCGTCGAGGAGGTCGGTGATCCCCGCGGCCACGAAGAGCCAGAAGGCGATCCCGAAACGGGCGTTGAGCACCGCGAGGATGAAACAGGGAACGGCGATCAGGCGCAGGAAGGTCAGCTGGTTGGCGAGGGTCCAGTTCCCGACCCGGTCCTTGATGCGGGCTTCGCTCATGAAGCGGAACCGTATAGCCCAGCCCCCTCGGTCCCGTCAAACCGGACAGGTTTGACATCTCTCGCACGGAGCCTATGTTCCCCGCCGAGCGGGCGGGGTCCCCGCGTCGAGGACATGAGCACCCACGAGGACGACGACGGCATGAAGATCGACGACCTGCTTCGCTTCATGGTCAAGCAGGAGGCGTCCGACCTCCACCTGAAGCCGATGCGGCCGCCGCTCCTTCGCCTGCACGGCAAGCTGCTCCCCCTCAAGACCGACACGCTGCACCCCGATCTCCTGAAGGAGATGCTGCACGGCCTGCTGACCGACCGCATGCGCCAGACCCTCGAGGAGCGCCAGGCGGTCGACTTCGGCCACAGCGTGTCGGGGGTCTCCCGTTTCCGCGCGACGATCTTCTACCAGCGCGGGACGCTCAGCGCCGTCTTCCGGCGTGTGCCGTTCGAGTTTCCGAGCCTCGAGGACTGGGGCCTCCCCCCGGTGCTGAACGAGTTCGCGAACCTGAACCAGGGGCTCGTGCTCCTGACCGGGCC
>DASVAW010000141.1 GCA_036376135.1 Candidatus Polarisedimenticolaceae bacterium
TCAAGTTCGTCCGCAGGTTGGACGAGCACAAGGGGCCGTTGGAGCACCTTGGCGAGAGGTACGAGCGCCCCGCAGGCCTTGGTCACGAGGACCTTTGGGCGTTCCACGTGACCGGAGCCGGGCGTGTCGCGATTGGAGACGGGGGCGCAGGGAGGCGCACGCTACTCGGGCTCAGCGGTCAGCACCCGACCCACAAGTTCTGGAAGCTGATGGGGGCACGCTGGAAGGCCGAGCGTAGGCAGGGGTAACGTGTGCGCAGCGGAGGGCCCAACCAGACGGCAGTCGCGTTACTAGGGCCTTACTTGCGACCCCGCTGTATTGGCCGCTGTGCCGCCAGGTACTTGGATCTATTGGAGCCGGCACCCAGACTTGAACTGGGGACCTGCTGATTACGAATCAGCCGCTCTACCGACTGAGCTATGCCGGCCCGAAACGCGCGGTTTATAGCACTCGCCGGGCCCCCGCCGCTACCATCCCGCCCACGACCGGGAGGGCGACGATGATCCACCGACCGCTGGGAGCGACGGGGCTTACGGTCTCCGAGATCGGCTTCGGCGCCTGGGGGCTCGGCTCCACGATGTGGCTGGGCGTGCCGGAGGACGAGGGAAACGCCGCTCTCCGGGCGGCGCTCGACGAGGGCGTCACCTTCATCGACACCGCCCTGGCCTACGGGGACGGGCACAGCGAGAAGCGGATCGGCGCGGTCCTGGAGGAGCGCGGCGACCGCGGACGGATCGCGGTCGCCACCAAGATCCCGCCCAAGGACTTCCGCTGGCCGGGGCGGGCGGACGCCGCGCTCGCGGACGTCTTCCCTGCGTCGTGGGTCGTCTCGTGCTGCGAGACGTCGCTGCGGAACCTCGGGGTCGAGGCGCTCGACCTGCAGCAGTTTCACGTCTGGCACGACGCATGGCTCGAGCAGCCGGAATGGGAATCGACGCGCGCGGCGATGGAGAAGCTGACGGTCGAGGGGAAGGTGCGGCACTGGGGAATCTCGGTGAACGACCACGACCCCGATTCCGCGGTGCGGACGCTGAGCGACTCGATCTTCGGGTCGGTGCAGCTGATCTACAACATCTTCGACCGGGCCGCCGAGGGGAGGGCGTTCGACCTCGCGCGCGAGCGGAACCTCGGCGTGATCGTGCGCGTGCCGTTCGACGAGGGGGCGCTCACCGGCGCGATCCGGGCCGACACGGTCTTCCCGGAAGGGGACTGGAGGCACCGCTACTTCCGCGACGATCGGAAGGCGGAGGCCGAGCGACGGGCGGATGCGCTGGCGGAGCTGCTCGGCGGGGAGGCGGCGACGCTTCCCGAGCTCGCGCTCCGCTTCATCCTGTCCCGGCGCGAGGTGTCGAGCGTGATTCCGGGGATGCGGCGTCCGGAGCACGCACGGTCGAACGCCGCGGTTTCCGACGGCCGGGCCCTGTCCTCCGCGCTGCTCCGGAAGCTGCGGGCGCACGCCTGGGAGAAGAACTGGTACGGCGCCTGATATTCGCTTTACTTTTGTCTCATCCTTAGGTATTCCTCCCCGGCGATGAAGGCGCCGCTCCCGTCCCGGGGATTCACGATCAACCCTGCCGGCAGGTTCGAGGTCCGCCGGTTCGAGCCCGACTTCCCGGAGGGGGACGCCTCGACCGTCGTGGTCGAGGACCGCACCCGGTCGATCCTCGCGACGAACGACTCCCCCGACGTCCCGTTCGACCGCTCGATCAACCCCTACCGGGGGTGCGAGCACGGCTGCGCGTATTGCTTCGCGAGACCCTCCCACGCCTACCTCGGCTGGTCGCCGGGGCGGGACTTCGAGACGAAGATCCTCGCCAAGCCCCGCGCGGCCGACCTGCTCCGCCGGGAGCTCGCGAAACCGGGTTACCGCTGCGAGCCGATCGCGCTCGGCACCAACACCGATCCGTACCAGCCCCTGGAGCGGAAGATGCGGATCACCCGCTCGGTGCTCGAGGTGCTCGTGGAGCACCGCCATCCCTTCAGCATCGTCACCAAATCGGCCGGGGTGCTCCGCGACCTCGACTTGATCGCGCCGATGGCGCGGGAGGGGATGGCGAAGGTCTTTCTCTCGATCACGACCCTCGACCCCGAGCTCGCCCGGCGCCTGGAGCCGAGGGCCTCCGCGCCCCGGCGCCGGCTCGAGGCGCTGCGCGGCCTCGGGTCGGAGGGGGTGCCCACGGGGGTCCTCGCCTCGCCGATGATCCCCGGCCTCAACGACCACGAGCTCGAGAGGATCCTCGAAGCCTCCGCGGCGGCGGGGGCCTCGAGCGCGGGGTACCTCCTCGTGCGCCTGCCGAACGAGATGAAGACGCTCTTCGTCGAGTGGCTCGGCCTGCACTACCCGACCAAGGCCGGGAAGGTCCTCGCGTTGATCCGCGAGATGCGCGGAGGCGAGCTGAACGACCCGCGGTTCGGGGAACGGATGCGGGGACGCGGGCCGTACGCGGACCTGCTCGCGCGACGGTTCGAGGTCGCGTGCCGTCGCTACGGGCTGCGCGGGCGAGAGGCGAGCCTGGACACGTCGCGTTTCCGGGTTCCCGAGCCGGTGGGTCGTCAGCGTAGATTGTTCGGGTGATCCTCGAGTCCCTCGTCACCCGGCTCGCCGACGCGCTGAACGGGCCGCTCCCGGCGGCGGAAGCGCACCTGCGCATGGCCCCGAAGCCGCGACGGTTCTGGAACGCCGGGGTGATCCCTCCCGGCCTGCGCCCCGCGGCGGCGCTCCTGCTCTTGTACCCGAACGGGGAGCGCGCCCATCTCGCGCTCACCGTGCGAGGCTCCGAGCTTCCGAGCCACCGCGGGCAGGTGTCCCTCCCGGGGGGCGGCGTGCGGGACGGGGAGTCGCTCGAGGATGCGGCGCTGCGCGAGGCGCACGAGGAAGTCGGCGTGGAGCCCGGGACGGTACGGGTCCTCGGCACGCTGACGCCGCTCCACATCCCGGTCAGCGGTTTCGCGCTCAACCCGGTCGTGGGCGTCGTGGACACGCGCCCCGACTTCGTCGTGAATCCGGGGGAAGTCGCCCGCCTCGTCGAGGTCGCCGTCGAGACGCTCGCCGATCCGGCGAACCTCAGCGTGGAGCGCTGGACGCGCGAGGGGGACGCCTACGACGTGCCCGTGATCCGGGTCGAAGGAGAGGTCGTGTGGGGAGCGACGGCGATGGTGCTGTCGGAGTTCCTGGAGCTTGCGGGGTTGGTCGTGGATCCGTGGGCGGGTTCGTGAGGGATTTCGCGGGGTCGCTGGTTTTCGAGCCGCACTCCACGACGGAGGACCGGACGGGGAACACGTCGCCCGCCCGCACCGATGGCAACCTAACGTACCCCGCGAAATCCCTCACGAACCGGGCACTTGACTCTCCATCGTCGCGCCCCCAGATTCCCCCGCGATGTTCAACAACAAGAAGCGGCGTTTCCTCGAGGGCGACCCGATCGATCCCGGCAAGCCCGACACGACCGTCGTGGCGGCGGGGGCGACGGTCGACGGCGATCTCAAGGCTCCGGGCGACGCGCTCGTGCGGGGCACGGTGCGCGGCCGGCTCGAGTGCGGCGGTCGGGTGCACCTCTTCGCCGGCGCGGCGGTGCGCGGCGCGTTGACCGCCGCGGCGGCCAAGGTCGAGGGGGAGGTCGAAGGGCCGGTGACGGTCTCCGGCCGCCTCGAGATCGGATCGGCCGCGCGGGTGTTCGGCGACCTTCGGGCCGGACAGCTGGCGATCGCGGAAGGCTCGCTCGTGAAGGGGGCCCTTCAGGCCGAGGCGCCGCCGCACCGGTTCGTCGACCGGCGCACCGCCGAGGTTCCCGCCGAGGTCTCCGAGTAACCTCAGCGCGATCCGTGGCAGCGCAGGCATTCCTGTCCGAGCGGATGCCCCTTCGACTGCGGCGACGCGCCGCCGGGGCCGTGGCACGCCAGGCACGCTTCGGCACTCTCCCATCGCGCGTGCTCGGCGTCGGCCGGCAGCATCGGCGGCTGACGGTTGCGAAGGGCCAGCAGGATGACGATGATCGCGAGCGCGGCGAGCGCCGAGAGCAGGGTCCACTGCGTTCGGGTCATGACTCGCGGAGTATAGGGGAGTGCCCGCGTTGACCGGAACGATCCGAGCGAAGGCGCCGACGCGCATCGATCTCGCCGGAGGGACGCTCGATCTCTGGCCGATCTCGCAGATGGTCGAGCGCGCGGTGACGGTGAACCTCGCGGTCACCCTTCACGCGAACGCGACGATCGAGCCTCGGCGCGACGGAAAGCTGGCGATCGTCTCGCTCGACCGCGGCCGTCGTGCGACGCGCGGGCTTCCCGTCGATCCCGCGACCGCGACGGGGGCGCTGTCGTGGCCGCTGCGCCTGGCCTCGAGCTTCGCGCTCCCGAAGAGCGGGCTGACGATCACGCTGCGGGCCGAAGCCCCCGCGGGGGCGGGGCTCGGCGGCTCGTCGGCACTCGGGGTCGCGCTGGCATCGGCGCTCGATCGCGCGTGCGGCGAGAGGCTCTCCCGCGAGGCGCTCCTGCGGCGCGTGCAGAACGCGGAGACGAGGGAGATCCGCGTTCCGACCGGAAACCAGGACTACCTCGCCGCAATGCACGGCGGTCTCTCCGCCTTCTGGCACGAGGTCGACGGCTGGCGTCGCGAACCTCTCGCGATCCCGGAAGGGCTCGAGGAGCGCCTCGTCCTCGCCTACACCGGGGAACCGCGGCAGTCGGGGTTCAGCAACTGGGACATGTTCCGCCGTTACGTCGACGGGGAGCGCCGGACGGTCTCCGGGATGGAGGCGATCGCCGCGATCGCACGCGAGACCCGAGACGCGCTCGCGGCCGGCGACGTCGACGCGGCGGGGAGGCTTCTGGGCGAGGAGGGCCGGCTCCGGAATCGGCTCGCGCCGTCGGTGTCGACCCCGAAGCTCGCGGCGTGCGGCGCCGCCGCGCGGCGCGCGGGGGCGATCGGCGTGAAGGTCTGCGGCGCCGGAGGGGGCGGGTGCCTCGTCGCGTTCGCGCGCGAGGGACGCAGGCGGGCGGTCGCGGCGGCGCTGGAGTCCGAGGGCGCTCTCGTGCTCGACGCGGCGATCGCGCGGCGGGGCGTAACGGTCAGCGGATCTCGACGGGGATCTTCACGTTGACGCGTGCGGGCGCGCAGTAGCCGCTCGCCGCCACGCAGTAGAAGTAGGTCAGACGCGCCGGAATCTCGTGTTTCCCCTTCGCCGCCTTCGCGTCGAGCTTCAACGACAACGCGACCGGATCGATCGTCTTGAAGTAGTTCGACTCGAGATCCTCGGGCGGGGGAGGGGACGCGGCGCCGACGGTCCCTTCGGCGGGGGCGACGAGCCCTGCCTGCTCGGCGACGGCCAGCTTGATCTTGGGGTATTTGTTGATCTTGATCCCCGCGTTGGGAACGAGTTGCGCGGTGACCTTGGCCTCGGTTCCGGCCGCCACGGGGGTCGGCTCGACGAGGATCCTGACGGTGGCGTTCTCCCCGGCGGGGATCGCGGCGCCGCCGGCGGCGAGGACAATGGAGCAGATCAACGGCGTCAACATGCGCCGGAGTCTACGGGGGGTCCGGCGGACGCGCAAACCGCAGCGAGGTCGGGGTATTCGTTGCCGCCCCCCGGGGGAGGGGGTACACTCCGGGGGCGTTTGCGGAGGTGGGAACATGCGTCTGCCTGTCGTCCCCTTCGTCCTGGCGGGAATTGCGGCGCTCTTGCCCGCATCCGTCCGGGCCGATCAGGTCGTCTACTTCACCAACGGCACCTCGATGGAGGTCCGCAGCCATAACGTCGACGGCACGATGATCCGTGTCGATCTCGGGGGTGGAGCCGTCGTCGGTTTCCCCCGGGCCATGGTCGAGCGCATCGAGGATCGCGGGAAAAGCGTCTACACGAATCCCTCGTTCTCCCCGTCCAACCAGGCCGTTGCGGGATCCTCCGGCCCGGCCCGCGTTCAGCAGGACACCACGGCGATCACCGGGGTCCCCCCGGGCGCCCGCTTCCGTCAGGTCGGTCCCCGTCCTTCCGGGGGAGTCGATCCGAACAACCCGCTCGTGCAGGCCGCCTACGGCGATGCCGGAGTCCCCGCCTCGCCGCGGCCGGAGACGATCTCCGCGGGGAACGGCCGGATCAAGGTCCGGGGGCGCATGCGTTCGCCGGGGGCGCCGGCAGACGCTCCGCTCGGCGCGACCCCGCTCGGCAACAACTACGCCGTCGGCGCCGAGCCGAATCGCGGGGCCGACGTGCAGATCATGGAATTCCAGCCTCGCAAGCAGCCCCTCGCCGCCCCCTCGACCCCGCAGCCGGCTCCCCCCGCCCCCGAGTCGAACGTCGAAGGCGGCGAGAACTGAGCGGAAACTCCGCGTCGAGCCTCGTCCTCGGGGTCACCGGCCCCAACGCAGCCGGAAAGGGCGAGGTTTCGACCCACCTGGCGCAACGCGGCTTCACCGTCTATTCCCTCTCCGACATCGTCCGGGAGGAGGCCGCGGCGCAGGGGCTCCCGCCGGAGCGCGAGCACCTGATCCGGATCGGCACCGAACTTCGACGTGCGGAAGGGGCGGGGGTGCTTGCCGAGCGCCTGCTGCCGCGCCTCCACGGGCGCGAGGTCGTCGATTCGATCCGGAACCCGGCCGAGGTCGAGGTCCTCCGGCGTCTGCCGAACTTCGTCCTGCTCGGGGTGCGGGCTCCGGCGGAAGTGCGCTACGCACGCTCGCGCTCGCGGGGGCGCCCGGGAGATCCCGCGAGCTTCGAGGAGTTCCTGGAGCGCGAACGGCAGGAGAACCGCGACGACCCTTCGGGGCAGCAGCTCGACGCGACGTTCCGGCTGGCGGACCGCATCCTCGACAACGACGGGGCCCTCGACCGCCTTCGGAGCGCCGTCGACCGTCTCCTGAACGAGCTGGAAACCGCCGATTCGCCGCGTTGACGGCGTCTTCGCCGGTTCGTTACAGTGTCGCGGCCGCTCCACGGCCGGACCGTACCGCGTCCGGCGAAGCGGCCGTCCCGCCGGGGACCCGAGGAGTCGATGGAAAACGTGATCCGTGGCGGCGCCGAACCGGTTCGCCGCGACGACGGCGCGACGGACGCCCAGGCGGCCGCCCCAGGCTCGCCGGCCCCCGTGCTCCCCCGCATCGCGACCCCCGCTGACCTCAAGGGCCTCAACCGGGAGGAACTGCGGCGGTTGTGCGACGAGATCCGCGACTACGTGGTCGACGTCGTCTCCCAGAAGGGGGGGCACCTCGGCGCGAGCCTGGGCGTCGTCGAGCTGACCGTCGCCCTCTCCGCGGTCCTCGACCTTCCCGAGGACCGGGTCGTCTGGGACACCGGCCACCAGGCCTACGTCCACAAGGTGCTGACCGGACGACGCGAGGCGCTCTGGAGCATCCGACAATACGGCGGGATCTCCGGTTTCCTCAAGCGCGAGGAGAGCCCGTTCGACGCGTTCGGCGCGGGGCACGCCTCGACGGCGATCTCGGCCGCCCTGGGGATGGCGGCCGCGCGCGATCTCGAGGGGGCGAAACGGAAGGTCGTCGCCATCCTCGGCGACGGCGCGATGACCGGCGGGCTGGCCTACGAGGCCCTCAACAACGCCGGCCACTCCGACCGCGACTTCCTCGTGATCCTCAACGACAACGGGATGTCGATCGCCCGCAACGTCGGTGCGATGGCGCATTACCTCACGAGCGCGGTCACGAATCCGCACCTTCGCCGGCTGCGGGAGGAGAGCATCCAGATCCTCTCGCGGTTCCCTTCGCTCGGGGAACACGTCCGCGACATCGCGGGGCGCTTCGAGGCGGCGGTCAAGAACGCCTTCGTGCCCAGCGGCCTGTTCGAGGCGCTCGGCTTCCGGTACGTGGGGCCGGTGGACGGCCACGACCTCGACGGGCTGCTCGATCTCCTCCCGAAGGTCCTCGACAAGAAGGGGCCGGTCCTCCTCCACGTCCTGACGCGCAAGGGGAAAGGGCTCGCCGCCGCCGAGAACGACGAGGAGGGTTTCCACGGCGTCACGCCGTTCGACAAGATCACCGGGAAGGCGCACCCCGGCACGACGTCGGGTCTCCCGTCGTACACCGGGGCGTTCGGCCAGGCGATGATCGACGCGGCCGAGGCCTTCCCGAAGATGGTCGCGATCACCGCGGCGATGCCGACCGGGACCGGCCTCAATCCGTTCAAGGCGAAGTTCCCGGACCGGTTCTACGACGTGGGGATCGCGGAGGCGCACGGCGTCTGCTTCGCCGCGGGCCTCGCCTGCGACGGTGCGCGTCCGGTCTGCGTGATCTACTCGACGTTCCTCCAGCGCGCCTTCGACCAGATCGTGCACGACGTGGCGCTCCAGGGGCTGCCGGTGGTCTTCGCGCTCGACCGCGGCGGCCTCGTCGGCGCGGACGGCCCCACGCACCACGGCGTCCTCGACCTCGCCTACCTGCGTTGCGTGCCGAACCTCGTCGTCGCGGCGCCCAAGGACGGCAACGAGCTGCGCGACCTCCTCTGGACCGCGCTCTCCCACGAGGGCGGGCCGTTCGCGTTCCGGTTCCCGCGGGACACCGTGCCCGCGGGCTTCGATCCCGCACGGACCCCCTCGATCCTGCCGATCGGCTCGTGGGAGGTTCTCGAATCCGGGACCGATGCGGCGATCCTCGCGGTCGGCACGATGGTGGAGACGGCGAAGGCGGCGGCCGCGGTGCTTCGCGACCGGGGCGTCGCGGTCGACGTCGTCAACTGCCGCTTCGTGAAGCCGATGGACCTCGATACGCTCCGGGAGCTGCGCGCTTCGCGGCGCGTCCTCGTCACCGTCGAGGAGGGGAATCTCCCCGGCGGTTTCGGCGACGGCGTCCTCGAGGCGCTCAACGGCCTCGGTCTCGCGACCGACGGGGTCGTGCGCGTGGGGCTTCCCGACGACTTCGTCACCCACGGCAGCCGCTCCGAGCTCCTCGCCGAGGTCGGCCTTCTCCCCGAGCCCGTCGCGACCGCCGTCCTGAAGGCGCTCGGGCGGAGCTGAGCCGCGTCATGAACGTCGAGGTCGCGAAGGCCGGAGCCTCGTCGCGCGCGGCGATCGTCCTGATGCGTCCCGGGGACCGGGCCCCGCAGCCCGTGGCGCGCCGTCTCGCGCTCGCCGGGTTCGGCGGTGCCCGCGGCGAGACGGTCTCCTTCGAGGCGGGCGGGAGGTTGTGGATCGCGGCCGGGGTCGGCGTCGATGCCTCTCCGGTGGCGTGGCACGACGCGGCGCTGCGCGCCGCGCGCGAGGCCGGTCGCGTGCGTTGCGGCGCCGCGGATCTCCACTTCGCGAAGGGGGCCCTGCCGGACCCGGCGGGGCTGCGCGCGGCCGTCGTCGGCCTGCACGCGGGGGCGTACCGGTTCGACCGGTACCGGACCATCCCGGGGAAGAACGGCCACCTCGAGCGCGCCGCCGTCGCCGGAATCCCGGGCGCCGTCGCGAAGGAGGCGGTCGCCCGCGGCAACGTCGTCGGTCGCGCGGTCGCGCTCGCGAGAGACCTCGCCAACGAACCCCCGTCCCGGCTGGATCCCCCCGAGCTCGCCCGCCGCGCGGCGACGGTCGCGAAGGCGTCCGGCTGCACGGCGAAGGTGCTCGACGAGAAGGCGATCGGAAAACTCGGCTTCGGCGCGATGGCCGCGGTGGGAGCCGGGAGCGGCGTGCCGTCGAGGGTCGTCCACCTCGTCTACCGACCCGGGGGGAAGGCCTCGCGGCGGACCGTGCTCGTCGGAAAGGGAGTGACCTTCGACAGCGGCGGGCTCCAGATCAAGCCGGGCCCCTCGATGCTCGGGATGAAGGCGGACATGGCGGGCGCCGCCGCGGTGATCGCCGCGATGGGCGCGCTCGCGGAGAGCGGGTGCCGCGAGGAAGTCCACGGCTTTATCGGACTCGTGGAGAACATGACCGGCGGGCGGGCGTTCAAGCCGGGCGACGTCGTGACCACGGCCTCGGGGCGGACGGTGGAGATCGTGAACACCGATGCGGAGGGGCGGCTGGTCCTGTGCGACCTGATCACCCACGCGGCGAGGACGGTGCAGCCCGATCGCATCGTCGACGTCGCGACCCTGACGGGTCACGTCGTGATCGCCCTGGGCACGCTCGCGACGGGAGTGTTCTCCAACGACGCCGCCCTCGAGGAGGAGATCCTCGGCGCGGCGCGCGACGCGGGCGAGCGCTTCTGGCCGCTGCCGATCTACGACGACTACGGCGACGAGCTGCGCGACGGCCCGGCCGACCTCAAGAACGCCGGGGAACGTTGGGGCGGGGCGATCTCGGCGGCGCTGTTCGTCCGGGAGTTCGTCCCGAAGGGGGTGCCGTGGGTGCACCTCGACATCGCCGGTCCCGCGTTCCTCGAGGCCCCCAAGGGGCCGTGGCCGGTCGGGGCGACGGGAGCTTCCGTTCCGACCCTGCTCCGGTGGCTCGAGCGGTGAGCCCCCACGCGCACGCCCATGCCGGCGGGCCCGCCAGGGTGGGCGTCCTCACGGTGAGCGATACCCGTACGGCGGCCACGGACGCGTCGGGGGACGCGGCGGCAGCGATCCTCGCCGCGGCGGGGCACGCCGTCGTCCGGAGGGGGATCGTCCCCGACGACCCTGCGCGGGTCCGGGAGGCGGTGCTCGCGTGGCTCGCCGATCCCGAGTGCGATGCGGTGATCACGAACGGCGGGACGGGGATCGCATCCCGGGACCGGACCTGCGAAGCGGTGTCCGAGCTGCTCGACCAGAGGCTCGACGGCTTCGGCGAGCTGTTCCGCATGTTGTCCTGGTCGGAGGTCGGATCGGCGGCGATGCTCAGCCGGGCCGTCGCCGGGATCGCCCGCGGGAAGCCGCTGTTCGCCGTCCCCGGGTCCCCCGCGGCCGTGCGTCTCGCGGTCGAGCGGTTGATCGCCCCCGAGCTTTCGCACCTGCTCGCGGAGCTGCGCCGGCGCTAGTTCGCGGGTCCCGCCGTGGGCGGCTCCGCATCGGCGATGCGCCCGTGTGCGGACTCGTACTTGAGCACGTTGTCCTCGAGCGCCCGCAGGATCCGCTTCATGTGACCGGGGCTCACGATCACCCGCGCGTTCACGACCGCCTCGGGGGGGAACACGGAGAGGAAGTCGAGGACGAACTCCTCGCGCGTGTGCCGAACCACCATCTGGTTCGCGTACGCGCCCCGGAGGATCTCGTCGGCGATCTTGATCGGGATCGAGCGCTCGTCGGACATGCCGCCCCCGTCAGCCGCGCACCGCCGCGACCGCGGCCGCGGCGTCGGGGTGGAACAGGAAGATCACGTCGAAACCGACCATGCGGAAGACCTCGAGGACGCTGCGGTGGAGGCCGGCGAGCGCGAACGCGCCGCGGCGACGCTGGACGATCTCCTTCTGGATCGAGAGCAGCGCCGCCATCCCGGCGGAGTCGAAGAACTCGACGAGGGTGCAGTCCAGCACGACGCGTTTCGCGTCCCCGACCGCGCGAAGCACCGTGTCCCGAAAGGCGTCCGCGCGGTCGAGGTCGATCTCGCCCGGCTCGGCGACCGTCACGACCGCGACCCCGTCCTCGTCCCGCCGATCGATTCGCATCGAGGCTCCACCCGGAATCCCCGCGCGAAGCATAGCGCGAGCCTTGCGCGGGCGCCCCCGACGGTTCTAACGTAACGCACCCTTTTGCTCCCGGAGATCGCCATGCCCGACGTCACCTGCTCGCGATGCGGACGAACGGCCCCGAGTCTTGCAAGGGCCCCCATGCCCGGACCGACCGGAGCCAGGATCCTCGCGCAGGTGTGCGCGAGCTGCTGGGACGAGTGGCTGAAGATGCAGGTGAAGTTCATCAACGAGTACCGGCTGAACCCCCTCGACGAGAAACACTTCGAGTTCCTGCTGGGCCAGGCCCGGGAGTTCCTCAAGCTCAAGGACGAGGCGGCGTCGTGAACGGCGGGTTCGAGGCGCGGCTGCGCGGCGAGCTGGACCAGTTCCGGGCGGACGGCGTCTACAAGCGCCTCAACCACCTCGCCGGCCCGCAGGGCGCGCGCGCGAGGATGGAGGGACGCGGCGAGGTCGTGATCCTCTCCTCGAACAACTACCTGGGCCTGTGCGACGTTCCCGAGGTGGTCGAGGGCGGACACGAAGGGCTGCGGCGCTGGGGGGCGGGAACCGGCTCGGTCCGCTTCATCTGCGGCACCTTCACCGTGCACCGCGATCTCGAGGCGGAGCTGGCCCGCTTCGTCGGCGCGGAGGCCTCGCTCAGCTACGTCTCCTGCTGGAACGCCAACGAAGGGTTGATGCCGACCGTGCTCGACGAGCGCGACGTCGTGATCAGCGACGCGCTCAACCACGCGAGCATCATCGATTCGATCCGCCTGTGCAAGGCCCAGCGCAAGGTCTATCCGCACTCGGACATGGCGGCGCTGCAGAACGCGCTCCGGGACTCGGCGGCGGCGCGAACGCGACTCGTCGTGACCGACGGCGTCTTCAGCATGGAAGGGGACATCGCGCGCCTCCCGGAGATCCTCGATCTCGCGCGTCGTCACGACGCGGTCGTCGTCGTGGACGACTCGCACGCCACGGGGGTGCTCGGAAGGACCGGACGCGGAACCGCGGAGCACTTCGGACTCCACGGGCAGGTGGACGTCGTCACGTCGACGCTCGGCAAGGCGCTCGGCGGGGCGGCGGGAGGGTTCACGGCGGGCTCCGCCGCCCTGTGCGACTACCTGACCCAGCGGTCGCGGCCGCAGCTGTTCTCGAACGCGCTCCCGCCGACGGTCGCGGCGAGCGCCCTCGCCGCGGTGCGCTACCTCGACGCCCACCCGGAACGGGTGGAGCGCCTGCGGGAGAACGCGTCGTATTTCCGTGGGCGCGTGCAGGAGATCGGACTGAAGCCCCTCCCCGGAGAGACGCCGATCGTCCCCATCATCCTCGGGGACACGGCGCTGGCGATCCGCGCGAGCGAGCGGATGCTCGAGGAGGGCGTCTTCGTGACCGGATTCGGGTTCCCGGTCGTCCCGCAGGGTCACGCCCGCGTCCGCTGCCAGATCTCGGCCTCGCACACGCGCGAGGACCTCGATTTCGCCGTCGAGGCGTTCCGGAAGGTGGGTCGGGAACTAGGGCTTCTCTGACGAGGCCCGCTCGAGGGTGACGAGGGCGTCCCGGTCGGTCAGGCGCTGGAGCCCGGCGACCTTCCACCCCTCGGCGAGCATGCGGGAGACCTTGGGATGAGCCTTCGGCTCGTGTTTGTAGGGAAGGCTTACGTGGAGTTGAACGCGGCTGCCGGCGACCATCGAAACCTCCCCGAATCGAACTCGCGGAGGATAGCGGACCGGCTTTCGCGACCGCAAGGTTCCGGTTGACGGAACGCGGTGCCTCGCATACTTTCAAAGACGATTGTTCGGGATGCCGGCCCCGGGCCTCGTGGCGTCCCCGGAGGATACGATGCTGCAGATGACCGACAAGGCCGTCGACAAGGTCAAAGAGCTTCTCGCGGCCGAGAGCAAGGACGGGTTCGGGCTTCGCGTCGCCATCCACGGCGGCGGCTGCTCCGGCTTCCAGTACGGGTTGACCTTCGAGAACCAGGAACGCCCCAACGACAACGTCCTGGAATTCGGCGGGCTCAAGGTGTTCGTCGACGCGATGTCGGGGATGTACCTCGACGGCGTGAAGATCGACTACATCGACAGCCTCGAGGGTTCGGGCTTCAAGATCGACAACCCGAAGGCCACCGGGAGTTGCGGCTGCGGCCACAGCTTCTCGGCCTGATCGCGAACCACGTTCGTTCCGGGAGGCCCCGGCGCCGCGAGGCGTCCGGGGCCTCGCCGTTTCCGGAGTGCCTTGCATGACGCTCGCGCGCTACGCCCAGCCGGACGACGGGACGCGGGGACGGCGGCACCCGGAAGGTGAACACGCCTACCGAACGCCCTACCAGCGCGACCGGGACCGCATCGTGCACTGCCGCGCGTTCCGGAGGCTCGAGTACAAGACCCAGGTCTTCGTCAACCACGAAGGCGATCACTACCGCACGCGCCTCACGCATTCCCTCGAGGTCGCCCAGATCGGGCGCACCGTCGCCCGCGCCCTCGGGCTCAACGAGGACCTGGTCGAGTCCCTCGCGCTCTCGCACGACCTCGGGCACACGCCGTTCGGTCACCTGGGCGAGGAGGTCCTTGACGAGGTGCTGCGCGAGGAGGGCGGGTTCAACCACAACCGTCAGACCCTGCGCATCGTGGAGGTCCTGGAGAACCGCTACCCGGCGTTCCCGGGCCTCAACCTCACCTGGGAGGTCCGCGAGGGGATCGCCAAGCACTCGGGGCCGATCGACGTCGCCAAGGCGCCGGAATTCGCCGAGTTCGAGCCGGAGCGGCAGGCGCCGCTCGAGGCCCAGATGATCGACCTCGTCGACGAGATCGCGTACAACCACCACGACGTCGACGACGGCCTCGAATCCGGGCTCCTCGACCTCGACGACCTCGTCGCCTCGGTTCCGTTGTTCGCCGCGCCGTTCCGCGCTGCAGGAGCGCGTCACCCCGACGCGGGGAGAGAGGCGATCCGAACGACGGCCCTCCGGGGCATGATCGATGCCCTGGTCTCCGACCTGATCGGGACGACGCGCGACGCGGTCCGTGCGTCGGGAGTCGCGTCGGTCGACGAGGTGCGACGGTACGGCACGCCGCTGGTCGGGTTGTCGGAGTCGGTCGCCGCCGGCAACGGGGCCCTCAAGGCCTACCTGCGGGAGCGGCTCTACCGGCACCCGCACATCGAGCGCAGCAAGGACAAGGCCCGGCGAGTGCTCCGCGCCCTGGTCGAGCGGTACGTCGAGAACCCGCTCGTCCTCCCGGAGGACACGCGCCGTCGCGCGGAGAGCCTCGGCCTGCACCGCGCCGTCGCGGACTACGTCGCCGGCATGACCGACCGCTACGCGATCCAGGAGTACCAGCGCCTGTTCGACCCCGCGCTTCCCGTGTAGGATGCCGGGTCCTTCCGGAGGAGGAGACCATGGCGTCCGACAACCCCGTTCAGAACACCCGTCTGCTCGTCGACGGCGCGTGGACCGACGCGCAGGACGGCGGCACGTTCGCCACGGTGAACCCCGCGGACGGCGAGACGATCGCGATCGTCGCGCGCGCGGGGGAGGCGGACGTCGACCGCGCGGTCGCCGCCGCGAGGAAGGCGCTCGAGTCGGGCCCGTGGGCCCGGATGAGCGCGGCGGATCGCGGGCGGATCCTCTGGAAGATGGGGGAGAAGATCCTCGAGGAGTGCGGCCGTCTCGCGCTCCTCGAGACCCTCGACACCGGCAAGACCACGTTCGACTCCGGCAAGATCGAGCTGCCGATGGCGGCGCAGATCTTCCAGTTCTACGCCGGCGCGGCGACGAAGATCGGCGGGCGCACGATCCCGAGCCGGCCCGACGCCTTCACCTTCACCCTCAAGGAGCCGGTCGGCGTCGTGGCGGCGATCACGCCGTGGAACTTCCCGTTCCTGCTCGCGTCGTGGAAGGTCGCGCCCGCGCTCGCCGCGGGGTGCACCGTCATCCTCAAGCCCGCGAGCCAGACGCCCCTGACCGCGCTCGAGATGGGGCGGATCGGACTCGAGTGCGGCCTTCCTCCCGGCGTGCTCCAGGTGCTTCCGGGATCGGGATCGGTCGCGGGGATGGCGCTCGTCCGTCATGCGGGAGTGGACAAGGTCTCCTTCACCGGGAGCGTCGAGGTGGGCCGCACCGTCGTGCGCGAGGCGGCCGAGACGCTCAAGCGGGTCACCGTCGAGCTCGGCGGCAAATCCCCGAACGTCGTCTTCGCCGACGCCGACCTCGAGGCGGCCCTTCGCGGCGCGTTCAACGGCATCTTCTACAACAAGGGGGAGGTCTGCGCGGCGGGCTCGCGCCTGCTCGTCGAGCGCTCCGTTCACGAGGCGTTCGTGAAGACGCTCGCGGAGCGCACCGACGCGATCGTGCTCGGGGACCCGCGCGAGAAGGCGACGCGGATGGGACCCGTGGTCTCCGAGGCGCAGATGCGCACCGTGCTCGAGTACATCGAGTCCGGGAAGGCGGAAGGCGCGAGGGTCGCGGCGGGAGGGCGGCGCGCCGACGAGGTCAACGGCGGCCGCGGCTACTTCGTCCGTCCGACGGTATTCGACGGCGTCGATCCCGGCATGCGCATCGCCCGCGAGGAGATCTTCGGGCCCGTGCTCGCGGTCATCCCGTTCGACGACTTCGACGACGCGGTCGCGAAGGGGAACGCGACGATCTTCGGCCTGGCCGCGGGGGTCTGGACCCGCGACGTGGGTCGCGCGCACCGTCTGGCCCGCGCGCTGAAGGCGGGAACCGTGTGGGTCAACACCTACAACCTGTACGATCCGGCGCTCCCGTTCGGGGGCTACAAACACAGCGGTTTCGGTCGCGATCTCGGGCTCGAGGCGCTCGAGGCGTTCCTCGAGACCAAGAGCGTCTGGATGGACCTCGGTCGCTGATCCGTTCGCGACGCGCCGTCGCCCGGACTTCTGGAGTAAGCTGGCGCGGGGGTTCGAGGGGAGGGCGGCTGCGAGATGGCCGGCGAGCGCATTCTCGTCGTCGACGACGAGGCCGAGATCGTGGAGATGCTGCGGGACGTCCTCTCGGCCGAAGGGTTCGAGGTCGACGCCGCACCCGACGCCGCGACCGCGCTCGAGCGCATTCGCGAGACGATCTACGACGCGGCGATTCTCGACTTCAACCTTCCCGACATGGACGGCGTGATGCTCCACCGGCAGATCCGGCAGATGGACGCCGAGCTCGCCGGCCGGACCGTGTTCATGTCGGGGTTCGTCCAGTCGGACTCGAATCTCGACTACTACAGCGCGCAGGGCGGGGGATTCCTCGCCAAGCCGTTCGACATCCGCGATGTCGTGCGCTGCATTCGCGGCGCGCTCGGGCAGGAGACCGACTAGGAGGTCAGCCGGCGGGAGCCTCCGCCGGGGCCTGCTTCGGCTTCACCGGGCGGAACATCTTCCCGAGCGCCACGTTGATCGGATGCGAGCGGTCGAGGAACGGCACCACGGGTCTGCGCCGCCGTCCCAGTCGCGCGAGCTCGCGCTGGATTCCCGGATGCGACGGCTGCAGCGCGATCCCTTTGCGGAGCGCGTCGTACGCCTCCCGCTTGCGGCCCGCCACGATCAGGACGCGACCGAGGTTGAGGTAGAGCTCGGGATTGTAGAACTCCAACGGGACCGCCTGGCGGCAGAACTCGACACCCTCGCGGACCCTCCCTCCCTCGAGCGCGAGCGCGAGCCCGTACCACGAGAGGTAACGCGCCTGGGGTCGCGGAGCTCCGTGTTGGCGTTCCAGCTCGATCGCGGCTTCGAACAGCGCGAGCCCCTCGAGCCCGCGTCCCCGATTGAGGGCCTCCATGCCGCGCTGGAAACGGTTCTCCGCCGAATGCACGAGCATCGCCCGACCTCCTCTCGCCGAGAGGAAATGTCGTTTCGGCCGCCCGGCGCATCCAGAGCGATTTTGGTGGCCGGGATCACGTCCCCGTAATCCCGGCCCGTGCGGGTGAGCGATCAGCCGTTGGCGCGCTGCACGATCGGGTCGTTGATGCGGACGTCGTACCGCCGTCGAAGCGAGGTCAGGACGCCGTCCAGCAGCACCTGCCGCCGCTGCTGCAGCAGCTCCGTCCGCAACGCCGACTTCTGGCTTTCGAACCGGGCGCGATCGAAGGCGTCGTGCCGGGTGACGCGGTAGGCGACCGCGCCGCCGGGCGTCGCGACCGCGCCGGTCGCGCCGACCGCGGTGCTCGGAGCGAAGATCGCCGTCTCGAGCTCGGGCGAACGACCGGGGCCGGGGAGCGCGAACCCCGGCGAGACGTCGCCGGACTTCTTCACCTCGAGCTTGGCCGACCGCGCGGCGGCGTCCAGGTCCGAGGCGGCGCGACGCGCCGCGAGCAGCGCCGACTGGCGCTGCCGCTCGGCGAGCGCCTCGGTCTTCGCCTGGGCCGAGACCTGCTCGTAGGGGCGCACCGCGGCGGGAATCACGTCGACGATCCCCGCGATCGCCATGCCGCGGGCGATCGCCGCGGGTGCGGCGACCGAGCCGGGCGCCGTCGAGAACACGCCGTTGGTGAACTCGGGCGACGGGCCGAGCTCGCGCGCGGTCTCGTCCCGGGCGATCACGCGCTCCTCGACCTTCAGCCCCTCCTTGGCGGCCACCTCGTCGAGTTGCGCCAGCCCGGAGATCGCGGCGTGGAGGCGCTTGGCCTCGGACTCGACGACCTCCTGCTGCTTACGAAGTTCGACCTGGCGACGGATCCCCGCCTGGACCTCCTCGAACGGGGTCGCGCCGGCGTCGCGCTGCTCCGCGACCTTGATCACGTGGTAGCCGAACTCGGTCTCGACGACGGGGGCGAGCTGACCCGGCGGGGTCGAGAAGGCGGCCTGGTCGAACGCCGGCACCATGTCGCCCCGTCCGAACCAGCCGAGGTCTCCGCCGTTGGGCGCCGAACCCTGATCCTGGGACATCGCCCGGGCGAGCGCGGCGAAGTCCTCGCCTCCCTGCGCGCGTTTGAGCACCGACTCCGCGAGGTCGCGAATCGACCGACGGTCCTCCGGCGCCGCGCCCGCCTCCACTCGGAACAGGATGTGGCTGGCCCGCCGCTGCTCGGGACGCGAGAACTGGGACAGGTTGTCGTCGTAGTACTTGCGGACGTCGGCGTCGGTCACCGTCGCCTTGGAGGCCTGCGCCTGGCGATCCACGACCAGGAGCTTGACCTTGCGCCCTTCCGCGCTCCGGAAGCGGTCCGGGTTGGCGGCCCAGTAGGCGCGCGCTTCGGCGTCGCTCACGTCGGTCGAGACCTTCTGGTCCCCCAGCGAGAAGAAGAGGTAATCGAAGGCCGCGCGTTCGTTGCGGTCGCGGTAGGCCTTCTCGAGCTCGGGCTCCCCGACCTGGGCGGGCTCGGTCACGAGGTCGACCCACTTCTGGATGGCGATCTCGTCCATCAGCGCCGCCTCGTACGCGGCGACCCCGCCGTTCCAGTTGGTGTTCAGCAGTTCGACGTACCGCTCGCGGCCGATGAAGTTGCCGGAGGCGTCCTTGAAGTTCGGGTCCTCGAGGATCCGTCGCGAGAGCTCGTCCGCGCCGGCGGCGAGTCCGAGGGACTTGGCCTCCACGAGCATGATCTGCCGGTCCACCAGCGACTCGGCGACCTGGGAGCCCAGGCGCAGGCTGCCGCGCATCTGGTCGTATTGCGCGCCGAGCAGCCGGCGGTAGAACTCGTCCCGACGGCGCGCCTCCTCGAGGAACGCCTGCGTCGAGACGGTGTGGTCGCCCACCTTGACGGCCCACGCATCCGGGGAATCGGCCGGCGCCCCGGGATCGTCGATGAAGAAGGCGCCCAGGTAGAGCACCATCGAGAAGGCCACGACCCAGAGGACCCACTTGAGGTGGCGAAGGTTCTCCCGAAACACGTTGAGCATCGTCGGTTCTCCGGGGGCAAACGAAAGAAAGGGCGGATGTTAGCCGACCCGAGCGGGGTGGGCAAGACGGCGCTGGCCTCCCCCTTGGCCGCGTGTTAGATTCCGCCGCGGTCCGATTCCGAAGAGGAAACGCCCGAGGCCCATGCCGCCGAACCCCCAACGATCGCGCATCGTCCTCGATTGGTTCACGGTCTCGTACCGGAGCGTCTTCCTCGCCGGGCTCGCGGTGCTGCTGATCGTCGCCGCCGCGGTGTGGTGGCTCTGGTTCGCTCCCACGGGAGACCGGGCCGACGCCGCCGAGGCGATCCGCCGCGCGGGGGAGAAGGTCGCCGAGGCGTTCACCTACCCCGCCGGCGATCGCGTGGACGAGTACCGGGGAAGCGCGCGGTCCGCCCTCGAGGAGGCCCGCACCGCCTACAACAACAAGCAGTGGGAGGAGTCCCGGTACGCGGCGCTGCGTTCCGAGGGCCTGGCCCAGAAGGCGATCGACCTCGCGCGCGGCGAGGGGGCCGCCGACCGCGAGGTCCGGCTGTCGCGCCTGGAGGGAGACGTCCGGGTCAAGCGCGTCGGGGAATTCGCATGGGAGCCCGCGACCCGGAACATGACGTTGCGCGTCGGGGACCAGATCAAGACCGCGGAGAACGGCTCGGCGGAGATCCTGTACCTGGGCGGAACGCGGACCACGATCGAGAAGGGGTCGCTCCTGGAGATCCGGCAGGTCGCCGAGGACCCCGAGACGAAGGTCCGCCAGGTCAAGGAACGCCTGAGCTGGGGAGAGATCCTCGCCTCCACCCAGCGCAACGCCCGCGGCTCCTTCCACGAAGTCGCGACGGAGTCGGTGACCGCGCGCGCGGAGGAGGGGGGCGACTTCCGCGTCGCCGTCGACAAGGACAAGAAGACCGCGGCGTTCGACGCGCTGACCGGGACGATCCAGCTGGATGTCGGCGACCGGAAGGAGTCGGTGGCGCCGGGCGAGCGCGTCCGGGCGACCGCCGACGGGCGGCTGCTCGGCAAGGAGAGGCTCCCCGGGGTGCCCCGCCTCGTCGCACCCGTCGACCAGCGCGTGTTCGTCCACGAGGATCCCAAGAGCGCCCAGACCACGCTGACGTGGGAGCCGGTCGAGGGCGCCGAGCGTTATCGGCTCGTGATCGCGAACAAGCCGCTGTTCGGCTCGCCGCTTTACGAGGCCGACCGGAAGGAAACGACGGTGGTGCTCGACGCCGTCCCGGCGGGGGAGTACTTCTGGCGCGTCGCCGCCGTGAGCTCCCAGGGAGCCGCCGGCCCGTTCTGCGAGCCGAGGCGCTTCCGCATCACCTCCCAGAAGATCCGGGACCGGGAGGACACGACCCCGCCCGAGCTCCAGATCACCGAGAAGGTGCAGACCGGGTCGATGCTCATCCTCAACGGGAAGACCGAGCCCGGCGCCGTCCTGTGGGTCGACGACGAGAAGGTCGAGGTCAGCGAGGACGGGTCGTTCTACGCCGTCGTCCGCCTCCGGAAGGAGGGGGTCAACGAGGTCGTCCTCATGGTGCAGGACGCCGCCGGGAATCAGAAGCACCTCTCCCAGAAGGCCTACGTGGATTCCTTCTGATCGAGAAAACCCGGCAGGAACTTGCCTGCCGGGACTTCGCGTCCCTATGATTGGGCCGGAATAGCGCGAAAACGAGGAAATCCATGTCCTGGTCGCCCAAAGGCCTCCTCTCCATGTTCTCGAACGACCTGGCCATCGATCTGGGCACGGCCAACTCGCTCGTCTACGCCCGCGGTCGCGGGATCGTGGTGAGCGAGCCTTCGATCGTCGCGGTCAACCAGAAAACGGGCGCGGTCGAGGCTGTCGGCGCGGCGGCGAAGGAGATGCTCGGCCGGACGCCGGGGAACATCGTCGCGATCCGCCCCATGAAGGACGGCGTCATCGCGGACTTCGAGCACACCGAGCGCATGCTCTCGCATTTCATCGAGAAGGCCCACAACCGCAAGTTCGGCGTCCGGCCGCGCATCGTCATCGGCGTGCCGAGCGAGATCACGCAGGTCGAGAAGCGCGCGGTGCGGGACTCCGCGCTGAAGGCCAAAGCCACCGAGGTCTTCCTCGTGGAACAGGCGATGATGGCGGCGATCGGAGCGGGTCTGCCGATCACCGAACCCACCGGGAACATGGTGCTCGACATCGGCGGCGGGACCTCCGACGTCGCCGTGATCTCGATGGCGGGGATCGTCTACTCGCGCTCGGTCCGCGTGGCCGGCAACGAGATGGACGAGGCGATCATCCAGTACATCAAGCGCAAGTACAACCTGCTCATCGGCGAGCGCACCGCCGAGGAAGTGAAGATCCGGCTCGGCTCGGCGTTCCCGCTCGACGAGGAGCTCACGCTCGAGATCAAGGGGCGCGACCTCGTGGAGGGCGTTCCGAAGACGATCGTCGTCTCCGACGAGGAGATCCGCGAGGCGCTCGCGGAGACCGTCGCCACGATCATCGAGGCGGTGCGGGTCGCGCTCGAGCAGACCCCGCCGGAGCTCTCCGCGGACATCGTCGACCGCGGCATCGTGCTGACTGGTGGCGGCTCCATGCTGAGAAACCTCGACAAGCGGCTGCGCGAAGAGACCGGTCTGCCGCTCGCGATGGCAGAAGATCCGCT
>DASVAW010000142.1 GCA_036376135.1 Candidatus Polarisedimenticolaceae bacterium
GTCGGTGAATTCGCGAAGGGCGGCGTCGGCGCCGACGCTCGCCGCCCCCCAGTCGTCGACGATGGCGCGGTAGAGAGCCCAAAGGGCGGCGGCCCCGGTGATGTACCCCTCCATCGCCTGGCGGGCGAGGAAGTCGCCGTACGCACGGGAGACCGGGTGTACCGGATGGCGGTCGGCGCTGGTTCCCGAGACCAGGCGCCGCAGCCACTCCCCGACCTCGTGCGTCTCCGTGAGCAGGTCGAGCAGGCACGACCGCGCCTCGACCGGAGCCTTCGCGAGCACGAGGGCGTTCGCGACCAGGATCGCGTCGGCGAAATGCAGGCACTGCCGCACGAAACGCTCGATGTTCACCGGCGGAACGTGGCCGCCCTTGAGCGCCTCGAGGAAGGGATTATCGACCGACAGCCGCCACGTCTCTTCGTTGCGGCGGAGCAACAGCGCCGTGGTCAAGGTTTCCAAGATCACACCTCCTCAACCGACGGACCCCCCAAGATCATAGGTTACGGCGAGGAGGCGCTCGCGACCGGGGAATCTTGCTAGGCTTGCCCGGTGCCGCACGTCCGCCTCCTCGCCGCCGCCGTGCTCCTCGCCGTTCTCCCGTTTCTCGGCACGCTCGGCCACGGTTTCACGTTCGACGACGCCCTCAATCTCGCCAACCCCCTGGTCCGCGAGCACCGATTCGGCGCCCTGGCGACGAAACCGTTTCACGCCGGGGCCGACGTCCGGGTGGAGACCGGAGCCTGGCGTCCCCTGACGAGCGCCACCTTCGCCCTGAACCACGCGATCTCCCGGGAGCGCCCCCTCCTCTGGCATGCGACCAACGTCCTCCTCCACGCGGGGGCGACGGCGGCCCTGTTCCTGTTCGCCCTTACCCTGCTCGGCTCGCCGCCGGCCGCCTTCGTCGCCGCCGCCCTGTTCGCGGTGCACCCGGCCCACGCCGAGGTGGTGGCCAACGTGTCGAACCGGACGGAATCGCTCCACGCCCTCCTTTTTCTCTCGGCGCTGACCGCCTACCTGCGATGGCGGGAGGGGGCCCGCGGCGGGCTCGCCGCGCTCCCCTTGCTCGCCGCGGCCCTCCTCTCCAAGGAGACGGCGGTGACCTTCCTCGCGGTCGCGGCGGCGGTGGAGGGGTCGGGCCCGCGTCGGGGGGGGGCCGTGCGCCGACTCGGAGCGGTGGCGGCGGTGACCCTCGCCTATCTCCTCGCCCGCCGCCTCGTGCTCGGCTCCCTCGCGGCCTCCGCCGCCCGCGTCACCCTCTACGAAAACCCCGTCGTCGCCTCCTCGGGGCTCGATCGCGTCGCCACGGCGCTCGGGGTCTTCGCGCGCGGGGCGAAACTCCTCGTGTGGCCGCAACCCCTGACCCCCGACTACGGGTACGCCCACACCGTGCCGGGGTTCACCTGGGCGGCCCTCGCCGGGGGGTTGCTGCTCCTGGCGGGGATCGCCGCGCTCCTTCTCGCCGCGCGGCGCCGATCGTGGACCCTCGTTCCGCTCGCGATCCTCCTCGTCCCCTGGCTTCTCGTCTCGAACCTGGCCTTTCCGATCGGGACGATCTTCGGAGAGCGCCTGCTCTACCTCCCCACGGCGGGGTTCGTCCTGCTCGTCGCACACCGGCTGCGCATGCGCGCGGCGATCGGCGCGCTCCTGCTCGCCGGGGCCGCGTGGAGCGCCTGGGCCGCAGCAGCCTGGCGCGACGACTTCACGTTGTTCTCGCGCGCCGAGGCGGCCGCCCCCGACAGCGTGCGGGTCCTCGTGAACCTCGGCGGGGAGCTCGCGATGCGCGGCGACCTCCCGGGGGCCGAGCGACGCCTGCGCCGCGCGGTCGCGCTCGCCCCCGACCTCGCGGCGGCCCGCATCAACCTCGCAGCGGTCCTGCTGAGCCGGGGAGAAGTCGAGGAGGCGGCACGCGAGGCGCGCCGCGCCCTGGAGCTCGATCCGGGAAGCCCGGTCGCCCGAAGGCTCCTCGAGCGGGCTACGGCTGCGGCGACCCGTCCGTAGCGCCGCCCCCGAGGAGCTGGATGTCCCCGCCGGCGCGCACGTTCACCACCGGGCGCTGGGCGTTGCCGAACTGCCCCTCCGCGCGCGAGCCGTCGTCGGAGACGCGCACCCGCGGAAGGTCGGTCTCGATGCGGCCGTCGTCGCTTTGCGCCTCGACGCGGCAACCGGTCCCGGTCGCGGGGAACCGCACGGACACCGTCCCCTCGCCGTTCCGGATGTCGCTGTCGGCCTGGGGGATCGACGACCAGGAGACCTCGACCGACTGCGACTGCGCGTTCACCTTCACCGCGCCGGTGAGGTCGGTCAGCTTCACGACGCCGCCCCCCTCGGTCGTCAGCTCGACCTCGCCGTTGATCCGCGAGATCGTCACGTCCCCTCGGTCGCTCTCGACGGTGAGCTTCCCGCCGACGTTGTCGATCGTCACCTCGGAGGTCGTGGCGTACACGATCGTCTCCCCGCCGATGTCCGACAGCTTCACGACGAGGCCGTCCCCCTGGACGCGCGCCGGCCCCTCGTTCTTGGCGAGCTCGACGGTCGCATTGCGGGTGCGGGCCTCGACGAGCCCCTTGTTCCCCTCCCCGCGCACCGAGCCGCCGTAGATGTCGAAGTGGAGGTCGGCCTCCATCTCCTTGTAGGTGACGTCGGCGTCGGAGGAGACGGTGATGTCCCCCTTCGACTTCTCCATCGCGAGCGAGGCCCCCGTGATCTGGAACTCGCCCCCGCCGGCAAGCCCGGTGATGCGGACGGTCCCGCCGCTCGCCTTGACGGTCGCGCGCTCTTTGACCTGCGCGAGCTCCACCGCGGTCCCTTCGCTCGCGACGTCGATCGACGCCGCGCCGAGGACCTTGAGGGAGCCCCCGACGAGGTCGGCGCCGACGGAACCGGTCGTCCCCTGGAGGGTCGCCTGGATCTCGCGCCCGCGCAGCCGCACGTTCCCGCCGAGCGACCCGCCGACGATCGTCGCCCCCTCGGCGATCACCTCGAGGTCGGACTGCAGGCCGCGGGCGTCGAGGACGATTTGTTTCCCCTCGATCTCGATCCCTCCCCGCAGCCCCGAGAGGACGACCTTCCCTCCGCGGTCCATCTCCAGGCGCACGAACAGCTCGGGAGGGATCGACATCTGCAGGTCCCGCACGGTGCCGGGGGGCTCCCCGGGGGCGGGCTTGAGGACGAGGCTCGTCCCCGCATCGTACAGGGCGACCGGGAGCTCCTCGGTGGGGGCGGGCTTCCCGGTCTTGGGGGAGACCTTCCCTCCCGGCTTGCGACTGAGGAAGCGAAGCTCCCCGGGCTTGCCGAGCTGGAGGGAGACGGTCCCGAGCATCCCGGTGATCGCGATCTGGCGATCGCCGGTGACCGGCACGATCGCCGCCGACTCGACCGCCGTCGGGGCCGGCTCCTGGGCGGCGGCCCCCGCAAACGCCACGACGACCGCGAGCATCGTCCCGAAACGCTTCATGCCCACTCCCGGAGCGCCGATCGCGCGGCCTCCTGCTCGGCCCTTTTGCGGCTGGCTCCGGTCCCCTCCCCGAGCACGCGCCCGCCGACGACGACCTCGGCGGTGAACGACCTCGCGTGCGCCGGACCGGCCGTCCGGACGATACGGTAGGTCGGGGTGAGCCGCAATCGCGCCTGCACCGCCTCCTGGAGGCGCGTCTTGGCGTCGTCCCCGGTCTCCGGCCCCTTCCGGACCGACGCGACGCGCCCCTTCAGGTGGCGCCGCACGAACGCCCGCGCCGCGCGGATCCCGCCGTCGTGGTAGACCGCCGCGAGGACCGCCTCGAAGACGTCGGCGAGGAGCGAGGTCTTGTCGCGCCCGCCGGTCTCCTCCTCCCCGCGCCCGAGGCGAAGCTCCTCCCCGAGGCCCAGATCCCGCGCCGCCTGCGCGAGCGGCCCCGTGGAGACGATCGCCTGCTTGCGGCGCGTGAGCTCCCCTTCGTCGGCGTCGGGATGGGTCGCCATCAGCCAGTCGGCGACGAGGAACCCCAGCAGCGAGTCGCCGAGGAACTCGAGGCGCTCGTAGCTGCCTTCTCCCGTCGCCGCCTCGTGGGCCCGAGACCGGTGGGTCAGGGCGCGCTCGAGCAGTTGCGGGTCGCGAAACCGATGCCCGAGCTTGCGCTCGAGGGCCTCGCGGTCGCTCACCGCAGCGTCCCCGGAGGGAAGGCCACGCCGTCGGCCACCTTCACGAAGTGCTTCATCGGCCGGCCGTCTCCCGAATACGTCTGTCCCTGACGCTCGCGGGTGTAGGCGGTCATGCGCAGCCCGTCGGGGTCGAGGACGAACTCGTCGACGATCCTGTGGGTGAAGGCGGTCGGCTTCTCGCGGGTCTCGACCGCCTCGACGACGAGGTGCCCCGTCTCCGGGTCGATGGCGGCCTTGTGGCGGAAGGTCGCGACGCGCTCCCCTTTCAGGAGCTCCACGCAGTCGCCGTTCCACTCGCAGTCGACGACCAGCGCGACTTTCCCCCGCTCGTCGTACGAGACCTTGTTCCAGCGGAACTTGTACCCGCCCGTATCGTGCAGGATCGCGATCACCGACGCCGCACGGTCATTCGATCGCGTCCATGTCCCCGTGTACCCCGTGTTGGAGGGGGCGGACGGCGCGGAACAGGAGGCGGCGAGCGCGAGGATCGCGGCCAGGAGGACGCTAACCCGCACGGCGACGCCTCGGCTTCTCGACCGCCGCGATCGTCGCGCGCAGCAGGTCGTTGACCCGCTTGGAGTCGCGAAACACCTTCGCGACGTCCGGGTCCAGGATGATCACCACCGCGTCGCGGCTCACGCGTCCCGCGAAGCGGTTGGGTTTCGCCTTGGAGTAGTCGAGGCGG
>DASVAW010000143.1 GCA_036376135.1 Candidatus Polarisedimenticolaceae bacterium
CGCGAGAGCCCCGGGATCCGCTCGTTCAGGAAACGGTCGAGCCGCTTCCCGGCGTCGCGCGGTCCGACTCCGAAGACGGTCTCAGGCTCCGTCATCGGGGATCACGTCGCCCAGGCGCCACGCGAGCGCCTTGAGGATCGCGCGGTTGGCCTCGGGCATGGGGAGCGCTTCGAGCGCCTTCGCCTCCACCCACTCCCATCGTCCCGCGTCCCCCGCGGCATCGCGGACGACGAAGGCGTGCAGGCGCACGTCCCGGTCGGGATAGGCGTAGTGGAAGATGTTGAGCGGTTCGGCCTCGGTCGCCGAGAGTCCCGTCTCCTCGCGCAGCTCGCGGAGAGCCGCGGCGTGGGGCTCCTCCCCGGCCTCGATCTTCCCGCCGGGGAACTCCCAGAGCCCCTCGAGGTGGGAGCCCGGCTCGCGTCGCGCGACGAGCACCCGCCCCTCGCGGACGACGATGGCGAGCGCGACGTCGACCGTCATCCGCGTCAGATCGTGGGCTTCGGCTCGGCGCCCGAGTAGTCGTAGAAGCCGCGGCCGGACTTGCGACCGAGCCAGCCCGCCTCGACGTATTTCCGCAGGAGCGGGGACGGCCGGTACTTGTCGTCGCCGAGCCCGGTCTGGAGCACCTCGAGGATGTACTGGCAGGTGTCCAGGCCGATGAAGTCGGCGAGGGTCAGGGGGCCCATCGGGTGATTCATCCCGAGCTTCATGATCTCGTCGATCTGCCGGACCCCCGCGACCCCCTCGTGCAGGCAGAAGATCGCCTCGTTGATCATCGGCATCAGGACGCGGTTCGAGACGAACCCGGGGAAGTCCCGGCATTCGACCGGCGTCTTCCCCAGCTTCTCCGAGAGGGCGTGGACGGCCTGATGGGTTTCGTCGGAGGTCTGCAGCCCCCGGATGATCTCGACGAGCTTCATGACCGGCACCGGGTTCATGAAGTGCATCCCGATGACCTTCTCGGGGCGCTTCGTCCCCGCCGCGATCCGCGTGATCGGAAGCGACGAGGTGTTGGTCGCGAGGATCGCGTGCGCGGGGGTGATCCGATCGAGGGCGGCGAACAGCTCGAGCTTGACGTCGAGTTTCTCCACCGCCGCCTCGACCACGAGGTCGCAGACGCTAAGGTCCTCGAGCTTCGTGGTGCCGCGGATGCGCGAGAGGACCGCGTCCTTCTCGTCGGCGCTCATCTTCCCCTTGTCGACGCCACGCTGGAGGTTCTTCGCGACCGTGCCGAGCCCCTTCTGGACGTAGGAATCCTCGAGGTCCCGCATCACGACCGAAAGACCCGCCTGCGCGGCGACGTGCGCGATGCCGCTCCCCATCTGTCCGGAGCCGACGACCCCGATCGTCTTCATCGCTGGATCCCCATCGCGACCGCGTTCCCTCCGCCCAGGCACAACGCGGCGATCCCGCGCCTGGCGTTCCGGTCCTCGAGGGCGTGGAGCAGCGTCACGAGGACCCTCGCGCCGGACGCACCGATCGGGTGGCCGAGGGCGACCGCACCGCCCCGCACGTTGTGCTTGGCGGCCGGGACCCCGAGCACGCGTCCGAGGGCGACCTGCTGCACGGCGAACGCCTCGTTGAACTCGTACAGATCGACGTCGTCGGCCTTCCAGCCGGTCTTCTCCCAGATCTTCCGGACGGCGAGCTCGGGGGCCATCATCACGAGCTCGGGGGCCATCCCGCTCGCCGAGGCCGCGACGATCTCCGCCCGTGCGTTCAGGCCCAGGCGCTTCGCCGCCGCCGCCGAGGCGACGACGACCGCCGCGGCACCGTCGTTGACGCCGGGCGCGTTCCCCGCCGTGACGGTCCCGTCCTTCTTGAAGGCGGGCTTGAGGGCGCGCAGCGCCTCCATCGAGGTCTCGCGGCGCGGGGACTCGTCGGTGTCGAAGAGGGTCGTCTCCCCTTTGCGCCCCGGGACCGGCACGGGGACGATCTCGCGCCGGAACTCCCCCGCGTCGATCGCGGCGATGGCCCGCCGGTGGCTCTCCACCGCCCAGGCGTCCTGCTCCTCGCGCGTCACCTTCCAGCGTTCGGCGACGACCTCGCCCGTGTTCCCCATGTGGTAGTCGTTGTACACGTCCCACAGGCCGTCGTGGATCATCGCGTCGAGCATCTTCTGATGCCCCATCCGGAAGCCGCCGCGGGCGTTCGGGAGGAGGTACGGCGTGTTCGACATCGACTCCATCCCGCCCGCGACGATCACCTCGGCGTCGCCCGCGCGGATCGCCTGGGCCGCGAGCGCCACCGCGCGAAGGCCGGAGCCGCAGACCATGTTCACCGTCATCGCGGGAACGCTGTCCGGGATCCCGCCCCACAGCGCCGCCTGCCTCGCGGGGTTCTGGCCGAGCCCCGCGCCGACGACGTTCCCCATGTAGACCTCGTCGACGTCTCCGGGCTTCACCCCCGCGCGCTCGACGACTTCCTTGACGACGAGGGCGCCGAGACGGCTCGCGGAGAGCGGCGTCAGCGCTCCCAGGAACTTCCCGATGGGAGTACGACAGGCGGCGACGATGACCGGGTGATCCATGGTTGTCCTCCGAAGCGGATATCCTAGCCGACCGTTCAAAAAGCGTTCATTTTCGGCCTTAAAACCGACCGGCGGCCGTTTCCGTTTCTGTTAGCATGTCCCGACGCATGCGATCCGCTTATCGCCTCCTCCTCGGATCCGCACTCGCGTCCGCCCTCGTCCTGGGCGGGTGTGCACCGGCGTCCGCACCCCCGCAGACGGTGCCGGTCGTCGCCGTTCCCGAGGCGCCCCCGAAGGAACGCGTCCCCTGGGACCGCGCGGTCCTCTACTTCGTCGTCCTCGACCGGTTCGCCGACGGCGACCCTTCGAACAATCGCGACGTCGACCGTACCGCGAAGGGGACCTTCCACGGCGGCGACCTCAAGGGGCTCCGGTCCCGGCTCGACGAGATCGCCGACCTGGGGGTGACGGCGTTGTGGATCACCCCCGTCGTCCAGAACGTGCCCGGCTTCGTGACCGGCGCGGGGTTCCCCGACTGGGCCTACCACGGCTACTGGCCGGACGACTTCACCGCGATCGACCCGCGCTTCGGGACCGAGGCCGACCTGAAGGGGCTCGTCGAGGACGCCCACCGGCGCGGCATCCGCGTCCTGCTCGACGTCGTCTACAACCACGCCGGGTACAACACCCGCTACCTGTCGGACGTGAAGACCCGCAACTGGTTCCGGAGCGAGGAGCGCGGCACCTGCGGCCAGGACGACCTGACCTCGTGCGTCTCGGGGCTTCCGGACTGGAAGACCGAGGTCCCCGAGGTCCAGGACTTCGTCATGCTCCCCCAGCTCGACCTGGCCCGGCGCGTGGGACTCGACGGCTTCCGCCTCGACACCGTCAAGCACGTCGATCATCCCTTCTGGAAGGTCCATCGCGAGCGCACCCGCGCCGTGTCCCCCGACTTCTTCCTGCTGGGGGAGGTCTGGGGGGGCGACGCGCAGGTTCTCGATCCGTGGTTCTCCGGAGACGAGATGGACGCCGGTTTCGACTTCGGCTTCCAGGGGTCGACGCTCGGTTTCGTCCAGGGTCGCGGTCGGGCGGTCGCGTACGACCGCTACCTGAAGGCCCGCGAGAAGGTCCGCCCCGGCCACCTGCTGTCGCACTTCCTTTCGTCGCACGACGTTCCGGGGGCGTTGTTCCAGCTGCAGGGGAACAAGGATCCGTTCCGCCTCGCGGCCGTCCTCCAGATGACGACCGGCGGGATCCCGATGATCTACTACGGCGAGGAGGTCGGCAGGCCCGGCGGGGACTGGCCGGACAACCGCTCCCCCATGCCGTGGGGCCAGCAGCCGATCCTCCCCGGCAAGGGCCTCCCCCGGGACGAGGCCCTTCGCGACTTCTACAGGAAGCTGATCGCCGCCCGCAACGAGCTCCCCGAGCTCGCGACGGGATCGCACGTCAGCCTCGTCGCCGAAGGCGACCTGCTCGTCTTCGGCCGCCGCGACGCGGATGCGAAGCGGACCGCGGTCGTCGCGGTCAACCGCGGCGCGTCCGAAGCCCGGGCGAGCTTCGCGCTTCCCGAGGACTGGACGGGGGCGGTCGCCGTCGCCGACCGGTTGTCCGGCGAGGCGGCCTCGATCGCGAACGGAAACGTGGAAATTCAAGTTCCGCCCCGTGGCGCCCGGATCCTTGCGCTAGCATCGGGTCCAGCGCGCTAGAGACGGCCCCGAGAGGTGTTGGCATGGCCGAAGTCCTCTTCAACGACGTCGCCAAGCGCTACGGCAAGGTCTCGATCATCGAGGGGCTCAACCTCGAGATCCAGGACCACGAGTTCATGGTCCTCGTCGGCCCGTCGGGGTGCGGGAAGTCCACGGCGCTGCGGATGATCGCGGGGCTCGAGGAGATCTCGGGGGGGACGATCACGATCGGCGGGCGCGTCGTGAACGACCTTCCCCCGAAGGACCGCGACATCGCGATGGTCTTCCAGAGCTACGCCCTCTACCCGCACATGACGATCCGCGAGAACATGGACTTCGGCCTTCGCATCCGGAAGATGCCCCCCGCGCAGATCAAGAAGCTCGTGGACGAGGCGGCGGAGCTCCTCGGGATCACGCACCTGCTCGACCGGAAGCCCAAGCAGCTCTCCGGCGGCCAGCGCCAGCGCGTCGCCGTCGGCCGCGCGATCGTCCGGCAGCCGTCGGTGTTCCTCTTCGACGAGCCGCTCTCCAATCTCGACGCCAAGCTGCGCGTGCAGATGCGCGCCGAGATCTCGAAGCTCCAGTCGCGACTCAAGACGACGACGGTCTACGTCACGCACGACCAGATCGAGGCGATGACGATGGGGCACCGGATCGCCGTCATGAAGGACGGAAAGCTCCAGCAGGTCGGGACCCCCCTCGACGTCTACGAGAAGCCGCGCAACCTCTTCGTCGCGGCTTTCATCGGGACCCCTCCGATGAACTTCGTGAAGGCGACGATCTCGGAGGACGGGTCCGCGCTCGCGGGGTCGAAGTTCTCGATCCCGCTTCCGCAGTCGATGCGCGCGATCGGCGTCGCCCACCGCGGGAAGAAGGTCGTCGTGGGCCTGCGCCCCGAGAACATCCTCTCCCCGGGGAAACCCGCGCGCGGCGAGACGACGCAGATCAAGGTCGAGGCGGAGATCCTCGAGCCGCTCGGCCACGAGGTGATCGTGCACGGCCGCATCGGCGACGACCTGCTCGTCTCGAAGCTCGACCCCCACCACGCGCCGAAGATGGGCGACACCATCGAGGTCGTCCTCGAGCTCGACGCGCTGCACCTCTTCGACGCGGAAACGGAACTTCGGCTCACGGCCTGATTCGGAGGACGGTCATGTTCACCCTTGCGTTCCGGAAACTCGCCCGGCTGGCGGCGGCCGCCGTCGCCTCCCTCCTCACCCTCCCCGCCCTCGCCCAGGCGCCCACCGAGATCGTCGTCTGGCACGCCTACCGCGGGAACGAAAAAACCGCCTTCGAGAAGGTCGTCGCGAACTACAACCAGGCCATGGCCGGGAAGGGCGTGAAGGTCACGACCCTCGCCGTCCCCTTCGACGCCTTCAACGACAAGATCACCGCCGCGGTGCCGCGCGGGAAGGGACCCGACGTCTTCATCGCCGGCCAGGACCGCCTGGGCGGCTGGGTCGAGGCGGGGAACACGATCGAGCCGATCGACTTCTTCCTCGAGAAGTCCGACCGCGGCCGGTTCATCCCCTCGACGATGGAGGCGATGACCTACCAGAAGACCACCTTCGGACTCCCGATGAACTTCAAGGTCATCGCGATGATCTACAACAAGAAGCTCCTCCCGAACCCGCCGAAGACCTCGGGGGAGCTCGTCGCGACCGCCAAGAAGCTCACCGACGCCAACGCCGGCCGCTTCGGGCTCGCCTACTGGTACAGCAACTTCTACTACCACGCCGCGCTGATGAACGGGTTCGGCGGGAAGGTCTTCGACGCCCAGCGCAACCCGGTCCTCAACAACCCCGAGAACATCAAGTCCCTCGAGTTCCTGATGAAGTGGTTCAGCCAGGACGGGATCCTCCCGGCCGAGCCCGGCCAGGCGCTGATCACCTCCCTCTTCAACGAGGGGAAGACCGCGATGATCTTCGACGGGCCGTGGGTCCTCGGCGAGATCGCCAAGGGGGTCGATTACGGCGTCACGACCCTGCCGACGCTCGACGAGGCGGGCGGGAAGCCCATGAAGCCGTGGATCACCGTCGAAGGCGCCTTCGTCGCCGCCCCGTCGAAGAACAAGGAGAAGGCGTTCGAGTTCGTGAAGTACATCACGGACACCCCGGCGGGGCTGATCATGGCCCTCGAAGGGCGCCAGACCCCGGCGAACCTCGCGGTCTACGACGACGCGAAGGTCAAGGCCGACCCGGTCCTGTCCGCGTTCCGCCGCCAGGTCGACGCCGCGGTCCCGATGCCCAACCTCCCCGAGATGAGCATGTTCTGGAGCCACGCGACGACGGCGATGAACATCCTCACCAAGAAGTCCGCGACGCCGAAGGCCGCGATGGACGAGGCCCAGGCCAAGCTCGCGAAGGACGTCCAGGGGCTGCGCAAGAAATGAGCGCCCCGGGGGGCATCTCCCACGCCAGGCGGTTCGCGGTCGGCCTCGCCGTCGCCGCCGTCGTCGTGGGCGCGCTTGGCGCGTGGGTGCTTTCGTCGGCGCGGACCCACGAGGCCAACCTTCGCGCCGAGCGCCTCGCCGTCGTGCCCTTGCGGGCGATCACGCAGGCGGTCGCGGCCGCGGGTGCGGACGGCGACGCCGCGCGCCTGGCGGTCGGGTCGTTCCAGGAGAAGCTCCGCGACCGGGTCACCTCGATCCGCGTCGTCGAAGGTCGGGAGCTCCTCGCCTCGACCGCCGCGGCGGACTCCGGCGAGAACGCCGCGCCCCGTCCCCTCGTCAAGGAAGAGAAACCCCTGTTCGACCGCGCCGACATCCTGCGCAAGGCGCAGCAGACCAACGCCGAGGCGAGCTTCGCCCGCGAGGAGGAGATCTCGGTCGAGCCGCTCGCCGACGGCGGCCGCTCGGTCGCCGCCCCCCTCGTGCGCGACGGCGAGGTCGTCGGGATGGTCCAGGTGGAGACCCGGGGAGAGAGCTATGCTCCCGCGCCGGTCCGCTGGGTTGCGTTCCTCCAACTCTTCGCGGGCTGCCTGATCCTGCTCGCCGTCGGCCGCATCGCCCCGAACCGCAAGTGGAACTTCGCGATCGCTTCGGTGACCTGGCTCATCGCCTCCATGTTCTTCCTCGGTTCGAGCCTCCGATCGACGATCTCCTCGGACCGCGCCTCCGCCGACCAGGCGGTCGCTTCGCTGGCGGCGGATCTCGGCGGCGGGCCGCTCGACGTCGATCGATTCCAGAAGCCGTTCGACTCGGCGGCGACGCTCGCGGAGGACGCGGCCTTCATGAGGAAGCTGGTCTGGGGCCTCGGCGTCCTGGGCCTCGGCCTAACGGCCTTCTTCGGCTTCGGGGCCGCGGCCAGGGTCGGCGCCATCGTCAAGCGCCACCGCGAGGCGTACGCGTACGTGACGCCGGCGATGATCGGGATGCTGATCCTGGTCTTCTTCCCGTTCCTTTACGGGATCACCCTGTCGTTCACCGACTCGAACCTGTACAACACGGACAAGACGATCCTCGACACGTGGGTCGGCCTGAAGAACTACGGCGACGTCCTCGGCGACTTCCAGGTCTTCAAGAGCACGGACGCGGGCTGGGTCCCCAACTATCAGAACTTCTACTGGACGTTCTTCTTCACCGTGATCTGGACGGTGACCAACGTCGCGATCGGGGTCAGCGTCGGGCTCGTCCTCGCGTTGATCCTGAACACGAAGGGTCTCGCGGGGCGTCCGTTCTACCGCGTCCTCCTGATCTTCCCGTGGGCGATGCCGAACTACATCACGGCGCTCATCTGGAAGGGGATGTTCCACCAGCAGTTCGGGGTCGTGAACCAGATGCTCCAGCTCGTCGG
>DASVAW010000144.1 GCA_036376135.1 Candidatus Polarisedimenticolaceae bacterium
CAAGGTGCGCCGGAGACACCGGACTGGAAGCCGCTGTTCGCGGCTGCGGGGCTCGACGAAGCGCGTTTCTCACCTTCGGAACCGAAGTGGGTGCCGGACGAGCCATTCGATGCGCGCACGGACAGGACTGGATCGATCGCCTCGCAACCAGGCCTGCCGATTCATGTTTCCGCGGCGGCATGGCAAGGCCGGCCGGTTTCCTTCACGGTGATCTGGCCCTGGAGCGTTCCGGAGAGGGAGGCCGCGACGGAGCCGAGCGACCGATTGGGCGGCGCGCTCTACATCGCGGGGGGCTGGGCCGCCGGGCTGATACTGGCCCGCCGGAGTCTGCGCCTGGGCCGTGGAGATCGCCGCGGAGCGTTGCGCACGGCATCGTTCGTCTTCGCGACCGGAGTGCTCTCGTGGATCTTCGGCATGCACCACGTGCCGCACGCGGCGACGGAGTTCTTCCGGCTCATCGACGGGATTGCAGTCTGCCTGTTCCTGTCGACCTTCGTGTGGCTCGCGTATGTCGGAATCGAGCCGATCGTGCGGAGGCGCGCCCCCGAGCTGCTGTTTTCCTGGAGCCGGGTTCTCGCCGGACGATTCCGCGACCCGCTCGTCGGCCGGGATGTGCTCGCCGGGATTCTCGCCAGTGCGACCCTGGCGGCGATGGTGCAGTCACCCGAGGTTCTGGCCAACTGGATTCCGCTTTCCGGGATGACGCCGCTGGAGCCATCGCGCGATCTTCTGCTCGGACCGGCGTCGGCGATCGCTCAGATCCTTCGCAACGCCTCATTCGGATCGCTCAATGCGCTCGGGTTCATGACCCTGTTCTCGTTCGGGCTCGTGGTCTTTCGCAAACGCTGGTTGGCCGTCGGCTTCCTCGGTCTCATCGCGACGTTGATGGGCTCCGGCGGGTCCAGCGAGAACTACGCCGTGTTGCTTCCGGCCGCGATCGCGGCGGCGATGGTGTTCGTTTTCGTCGCCATGAGGTCAGGCGTTCTGGCCGTCACGGTCATCCTGGTGGTCATGCCGATTCTGGTGTCAACGCCGTTCACGCTGAGGTTTTCCAGTTGGTACGCGGGACGCGGCCTCCTCCTCGTCGCTGGGATTCTCGCCGCAGCGACCTGGGCGTTTTGGACGTCCCTGGGCGGGCGTCGCGCACTGGGTGCACTGAAGCTCGGGGACGCGTGAAATGAAACGCTCGGTACGAGAGCGCGATCACCGAACTCTCTCTGACCGTCGTCTCCAGAATATCTCCAAGACTAGGGTGGCCTCCCGGGGACAGCAGGGGACTCCAGGGGAATCGAAACCGGAAAAAAGGCGACGAGTCGTCGGCCGCTTCCGGCGAAAGTCGCGCGCCATCACCGACTTACCGTTGACCGCTGATCGGGTTCGATTCCCGCCGCCTCCACCAAACCACAAGCGATGGCGGCGCGAGAGCCGGCCTTCGGCTCGAGCCTCGGTTTGCTTCACCCACGCACGGGCCCCATCGTGGATGCGGAGCGCCACCGAGCGGGCCGCTCCACCCGGCGAGCACACGATGACGAACGACAGAACCCGAGTCGAGTTGGCGACGATCCTCCTCGCGTCGATCACGCTCGCGGGCGGTTGTGCGCACCGGGACGCGCTTAGGGGCGCTCCGGCATCGATCGAGCGTCACCGCGCGGAGACAGGGCTGGCCTCGTGGTATGGGAAGGCGCATCACGGCCAGCGCACGGCGAGCGGTGAGCGTTTCGACATGCATGCGCTGACCGCCGCCCACCGCACGTTGCCGTTCGGCACGATCGTGCGGGTCACCGACCTCGAAGGCGGAAACTCCGTGAACGTCAGGATCAACGATCGCGGCCCGTTCCGCCGGGATCGGATCATCGACCTGTCCTACGAGGCGGCCAGAAAGCTCGGAGTCGTGGCGCGCGGCACCGCTCGGGTCGAGATCACCGTGGTGGGACGAGGGGCTCCCGCCACCGCGAATGGACACTGAGGCGAGCCCGGATGGAGGAGGGCTGAGCCGGACCGAATCACGTCTTCCGGGTCCTGGGCGAACGGACGTCCGTTCCGCCGAGCGGGCCATCGCTCTACCGCTGCATGCCGTGACATGACGAGTCTCGGCACTCCTCCTCCATCAGGGTCATGCTCCGGCCCGATCCGAGCCGATCACCCTCCAAACGGGGCGATCGGGGACGAAGGCGGCCTGCAACCCAGCCGCGCTCCGTCTTTCCCTTGCGCGCCCCCGGTCCGCGCGGTATATACTGAACCATATGGCTCAGTATTTGAACGCCCGCCTCGATGCCTCGTTCGCCGCGCTCTCGGACGCCACCCGCCGCGGCGTTCTGGAGCAGCTCGGACGTGCGGACGCCTCGATCTCGGATCTCGCCGAGAAGTTCGGAATGACGCTCACGGGCATAAAGAAGCACGTCGGCGTTCTGGAGCAGGCCGGGCTCGTCACCACGAAGAAGGTCGGGCGCGTGCGGACCTGCACGCTCGGCCTGCGCCGTTTGGAGAAAGAGGCCGCATGGATCGAGAGGCACCGCCGGCTCTGGGAGTCGCGCTTCGACGAGTTGGACGACATTGTTGACGAACTGAAACGGAAGGAGACGGTCGATGGACGCAAGAAAAGCGAGTGAGCCCACCCCGTTGAAGAACCGCACGACAGTCGAACGGACATCCGAGCGTGAGGTCGTCGTCGCGCGACTCTTCGACGCCCCGGCGCGCCTCGTGTTCGAGGCCTGGACCAAACCCGAGCTGTTCAAGCAGTGGTGGGTACCGAAGTCGTTCGGAATGTCTCTACTGTCGTGCGAGTTGGATGCTCGTACCGGGGGCAGGTATCGTCTGGTGTACCGCCACGAGGGCTCGACCATGGAGTTCCACGGAAAGTACATCGAAGTGACCCCGCACTCGCGCCTCGTCTGGACCAATGACGAAAGCGAGAATGGTGCCGTCACCACGGTGACCTTCGAGGACAAAGGTGGGAAGACGCTGCTGGTCGTGCACGATCTCTATCCCTCGAAGGAAGCGTTCGAGGCCGAGCACGGGATGGAGGACGCGATGGGCGAGACGTTCGGGCAACTGGACGACCTTCTCGTCACCCTGGGCGCGAGCCGGTGACGGTCGCCACGTCGTCGACGAGGACGGACACCGGTACCCCGAAATCAACACGACGCCCTGGCTCGCCGTCCCGAAGACGCAGTCGTCTCCACGATGGCTCCAAGACTGCAGGGGACTCCAAGGGCAGCAGATTCGGCTGGGACTCGAACCCTTGCAACGACGGTCGCGCCGCCATCTCCTTTTCGCATGACTGAGCGAACGGGTTCGTTTCCCGTCGCCTCCACCGCGAGACCCGCCCGCTCGCTCGCGACGTCGGCCCGATTCAAGGTGGGAACGTCGGGCTCGAGTCCGGATCGAACACACCGCGATCACAGCTTGCGGGCGATGAGCTCGAGCATGACTTCGTTCGCGCCGCCGTAGATGCGCTGAACCCGGGCGTCGACGAAGTGGCGGGACACCGGGTACTCCTCCATGTAGCCGTAGCCCCCGAACAGCTGAAGGCACCGGTCGGCGACGTCGAACTGCGTCTCGGTCGCGGCGTACTTCGCCATGCTCACTTCCTTGACGATCTCCTCGCCGGCCATGTGGCGCGGGATCAGATCGTCCACGAAGGACTGCACGGCCTGTACCGCCGTCGCCATCTTCGCCAGCTCGAAGCGGGTGTTCTGCATCTCGATCAGCAGCTTCCCGAACAGCCTGCGTTCCTTCGCGTACCTCACGGTGAGGGCGAGGCAGCCTCGAGCCGCCGCCACCGCGCCGATCGCGATGACGAGGCGCTCCTGCTGCAGGTTGCGCATCATCGACGCGAACCCCTCTCCCTCGCGACCGAGGAGATTCGACGCCGGCACCCTGCAGCTCTCAAAGAACAACTCCGAGGTGTCCTGGGCATGGAGCCCGATCTTCCTGAGGCACTTGCCGCGCACGAACCCCGGCCGGTCCGCCTCGATCAGAAGCAGGCTCAGCCCGTCGTGCGGCCTTGCGGTCGCGGAGCCCGTACGCACGGCGACGATGAAGAGATCGGCCGTCTGCCCGTTGCTGATGAACGTCTTCGCGCCGTCGACGACGTATGTGTCGCCGCTGCGCTCGGCCTTCGTCGTGATGCCGGCCAGATCCGACCCGGCACCGGGCTCGGTCAGCGCCAACGCCAGGATGTGATCTCCGGAAACGCAGCCGGGGATCCATCGCCGCTTCTGCTCGTCGGTTCCGAGGTCGGCGAGGTACGGGAAGGCGATGTCGTTGTGCAGGGCCAGGAAGAACCCGCCCACGCCCTGCTCGCCCAGCGCCTCGATGATCGCCACCGAATAGAGAAAGTCCGCGCCCGCCCCCCCCAGATCGGGTGAGGCCGAAGGGCAGAGCAGCCCGTGTTCGGCGGCGATCTTCCACTCGGCCCGCGGGACGTGCGCCTGGTGCTGCCACTCCTCGTAGCGGGGGACGACGCGCTCGGTCACGTAGCGACGGACCGCGTCGAGAAACCGGGCGTGCTCTTCGGAGAAGATCCTACGTTCCATGGAAGCGCCTTCCCTCTCCGGCCATCTCCCGCAGCAGCTCCGGAGGCGCGAACAGGCGCCCGTGAGCCTGTTGCAGCTCGTCGCACTCCCGGACGAAGCGCGGAAGGCCGATCCCGTCGATGTAGGAGAACACTCCCCCCGTCCAGGGGGCGAACCCCCAGCCGAGTATCGAGCCGACGTCGCCGTCGCGCGCGGACGTGACGACCTTTCCTTCGAATGCCCGCGCGGCTTCGACGGCCTGAGCGTGGAGGAGCATGCGCTTGACCTCCGCGACCGGAGGCTGGGTCGCGCTTGTCGGGAAGTGCTCACGCAGGCCGGGCCAGAGGAGCTTCGTCCCATCGGCCGGATACTCGTAGAACCCGGCCCCCGACTTCCGACCGCACCGCGAAAGCCGCTCGACGAAGAGCGCCACGACCGCGGCGGACGGGCTGTCGTCTCTCCGGCCGAGATCGCGCTCGGTCTGCCGGGAGATTCGAAGGATGAGATCGAGGCCGACCTCGTCGGCGACCGCCAACGGCCCGACGGGCATCCCCGCCATCCGCCCCGCGTTTTCGACGAGAGCGGGAGCGACGCCCTCCTGGAGACCGAGGAGACCGGCATTGATGTAGGCCGAGAACACGCGGGAGGTGTAGAAGCCCCGTCCGTCCTCGACCACGATGGGTGTCTTCCCCAGCGCGCGCACGAAATCGAAGGCGCGCGCCACGGTCTCCGGGGAGGTCTCACGACCTCGGATGATCTCGACGAGCGGCATCCGGTCCACGGGGGAGAAGAAGTGCAGGCCGACGAAGCTCGCGGGGCGCTGCGAGGCACGGGCGAGGCCCGTGATCGGGAGCGTGGACGTATTCGAGGCGACGATCGCGTTGCCTGGGAGTCGCGTTTCGGCGTCACGGATCACGGCTTCCTTGATCGCCCGGTCCTCGAACACCGCCTCGATGATCAGCTCGCAGCCGTCGAGATCCTCCATGCGCGAGGTCGTCCGGACCCGTTCGAGAACGCGGTCGGCGTCCGCGCGCTTGGCCAGGATCTTCGCGACCGCGTCCCTTCCGCGCTCCGCGGCGGCGGCGTCGACGTCCAGGAGAACGACCTCGATGCCGCGGCTCGCGGCCGCGTACGCGATTCCCGAACCCATCATGCCCGCGCCGAGAACGCCGATCTTCCGCCACGTCGCGACGGCGAAATCCCGCGGACGCCCCGCGCCCGCGCGGATCTCGTTCAGGCCGGAAAACATCGTCCGGACCGTGTTCGTCGCCACAGGTGAGGCGAGGCACCGCGCGAAGTGCTGCGCCTCGATCGTCAGCCCTCGCTCGAAGGGCAGCTGGAGCCCTTCGTAGACGCTTCGAAGGACCGCAAGCGGCGCCGGATCGTTGCCGTGCGTCTTCTCCTGAACGAGCGCGGTCGCGGCCATGAACGCCTGATAACCGCCGGGAGTCTGGACCTCGCCCCCGGGGATCCGGTACCGGTCGCGATCCCAGGGTTGGGCGGCGTCCTTCGTGGACAGGATCCAATCGACGGCGGCCGGCACCAGCTGGTCGTCGCGCTCCACGAGCTGATCGACGAGCCCGGCCGCGAGCGCCGCCCGGGGTTTCAGCGCCTTCCCTTCGGCCAGGATCGGCAGCGCGGCGCGGATGCCGATCAGCCGCGGAAGGCGTTGCGTTCCCCCGGCGCCGGGGATCAGTCCCCATCGCGTTTCGGGAAGTCCGATCCGGATGGAATCGTCGGACTTGGCGATCCTGCGGTGGCAGGCGAGGCACAGCTCGTACCCGCCGCCGAGCGCGTTCCCGTCGATCGCGGCGACGACCGGCACGCCGCAGGTCTCGAGACGCCGCAGCGCGGCGCCGAGTGCCTCGACCTGCGCCATGTTCCTTGCGACGTCGTCGAGAGGCTTCAGGGCGTCGAGATCCGCGCCGGCGAGAAAGGTCTCCCGTCCCGAGCGGAGCACGATCCCGCGAAGGCCCGGCCGGGCCAGCACGTCCTCGAGCGTCTGGGCGAACGCCCTGATCGAGCGCTCGTTCCACACGTTGACGGGACGGTCGATCATCGCGATCGTGATCACGGCGACGCCGTCGGGGGTCATGCCGAGCTCGAACACGTCGACCTCCTACCCGCGCTCCACGATCGTCGCGATCCCCATCCCGCCGCCGATGCACAGGGTGGCGAGGCCGAAGCGCGCGCCGCGGCGATCGAGCTCGTCGAGAAGCGTCCCCAGGATCATGGCTCCGGTCGCGCCGAGGGGATGACCGAGCGCGATCGCGCCCCCGTTGACGTTGACCTTGTCGTGGGGGACGCCCAGCTCGTCCATGAAGTTCAAGACGACTGCGGCGAACGCCTCGTTGACCTCGAAGAGGTCGATCGCATCGATGGCGAGACCGGCCGAGGCCAGGACCTTGCGGGTCACGGGCACGGGGCCCGTCAGCATCGTCGTCGGATCGGTGGAGAGGACGGCGTACGCGACGACCCGGGCGCGGGGCTCGAGCCCGAATTCGCGACCGACTCGCTCGCTTCCGACGAGGATCGCCGCGGCTCCGTCGACGATGCCGCTGGAATTGCCGGCATGGTGGACGTGGCGGATACGCTCGAGCTCCGGGTACTTGTGGATCGCCACCGCGTCGAAGCCGCCCTCGCTCCCGATTCTCGCGAACGACGGCGTGAGCTTCGCCAGCCCTTCCGCCGTCGTCTCGGGTCGCATGGCCTCGTCCCGATCCAGCACGACGCGGCCGTCGATGCCCACGACGGGAACGAGCGACCGGGAGAACCGCTTCTCGCGGTACGCTTCCGCGGCCCGTTGCTGGGAGCTCAGCGCGAAACGATCCACCTGCTCGCGGGAGTACCCCTTCCTCGTCGCGATGAGGTCGGCGGAGATCCCCTGCGGAACGAACGACGACCGGGTGGCGACTTCGGGGTCGACCCCCCATGCCCCCCCGTCCGACCCGATCGGGATGCGGGACATCGACTCGACCCCGCCGGCCACGAACAGTTCGTCGGACCCGGCGCGCACGCGCGCGGCGGCCTGGTTGACGGCCTCGAGCCCCGACCCGCAGAACCGGTTCACGGTCACGCCGGCGACGGTCTCGTCGTACCCGGCGAACATCGCCGCGGTCTTGGCGATGTTCCCCCCTTGTTCGCCGACCGCGGTGACGCACCCCAGGATGACGTCCTCGACGCGGCGCGTGTCGATGGAGCTCCGCTCGCGAACGGCGACCAGCACCTGACGGGCGAGGTCGACGGGGCGGATGACGTGCAGGGCGCCGTCGGGCTTTCCGCGTCCTCTCGGTGTGCGGACCGCGTCATACAGAAAGGCTTCATTCATGACCGGCCCCCCTATACTCGCGTCGTGCGTGCGCTCGCCGGGATCGACGTCGTCTCCCTCGCCGTGAACATCCCGGGTCCGGTCATGGTGGCGCGACTCGCGGAGTACGGCGCGTCGGTCACCAAGATCGAGCCTCCCGAGGGCGATCCGCTCCACCACCACGACCCACGATGGTACGCGCGCCTGACGGATTCCCAGACGATTCTGCGCCTGGACCTCAAGACTTGCGAAGGGAGAACGGCTCTCGATGCGCGGTTGTCGGGCGCGGACCTCCTGGTCACCGCCAGCCGCCCCAGCTCCTTGTCGCGCCTCGGCCTCGACGTCGCGTCGCTCCGGGCGCGCTTCCCCGAGCTCTGCCAACTGCAGATCGTCGGTTTCCCCGCACCCGACGACGACCTGCCCGGACACGACTTGAGCTTCCAGGCGGCGGCGGGCCTGATCGTCGATCCACCGCGGATGCCCTTCACGCTGCTGGCCGATCTGATGGGCGCCGAGCGCGCCGCGACGGAGGCCGTCGCGATGCTGTTGCACCGGCAGCGCACGGGAGAGGCGACGTGCCGCCAGGTCTCCCTCGCCGAGGCGGCGAAGCCCCTCGCCATGCCGCGAAAGGGAGGCCTGTGCGATCCCAAGGGCCCGCTGGGCGGCGCATCGGCCGGCTATGCGCTCTATCGGACGAAAGACGGCTGGGTCGCACTGGCCGCGCTCGAGCCGCGCTTCGTCGAGCGTCTCACGGCGACCCTGAAGATCCCGTCGTTGTCCGCCGCTCGCCTCCGGAAGATCTTCGCCGCGCGAACCAGCGCGCGTTGGGAGTCTTGGGGGGAGCGCCACGGAATCCCCGTCACGAGATTACGCCGCAGCGGTCGCTGAGCGCGGCATCGAGGGATCCCGCCGCCCCCACCGAGCCGGACGCTCCCGGCCGAGACCGCTCCTCGGGTGTCGATCGAGCGAAAGCTCCGGAGAATCTACGCGGCGACATCGTGCCCGGCGTGTAACTCTCACCCCGCCCCCCACCCGCATCCGAGGAGAAAACGCGAGCTCGTCGCGCGTGGCACCGCGGTTGCGACGACGCGGGGCGGGTCCCGTGGTGTTCCGCCACAGGCCGCTCACGCCGGCGGGCATCGCGGGCCTCGTACGGAGGTGAACCTTGCGTAACGTCGTTTCCGCGCTCGTCGTCTCCCTGCTCGTCGGTGCCGGCGCGATCGCTTCCACGCCTGCGAACGCGGGATCCGTCGTCGCCGCTCAGGCCAAACAAGCCGGCGTCCCGCCCGGGCTGGCCAAGAAGGGCGGCGTTCCGCCGGGGCTCGCCAAGCGATTCGGGCCGAGCTTGCCGGCGAAGGCCTACATCGCCGTCGACCCGCGATCCGACGATCGGGCGTGGTTCCTGATCGACGGTCGCTGGGTGCTGCACGAGGGATTCGACGCGGACCTCCGCCTGGAGGTCCGGTCGCTGGCGGCGCTACCGCCGGCGCCCCAGCCGCCGCCGGTGCCGCTTCCCAAGGTCGCGGTCGGCTTCCGCGTCGTCCTGTTCGATTGAGACGTCGACGCCGTGCAGGCTTCGAACGGACTCGAGGAGCGAGCGGAGAATCGAACCCCGGGCGATGGGGGTTCGATTCTCCGGTCCCTCAGAACATCCAGCCGAGGTTCACGCGGATGCCGTCGAACGACTGGTTGCCCGCCTTGTCGAAGTCGATCCAGAGCAGGTTGTAGCTCCCTTCCACGAACATCTGGTTGCCGAACTCCGCACGGACGCCGGCGGCGAGGCCGTAGGCGAACGAGGTGTCCTCGTACGTGGGCTGCCAGGTGTTGCAGATGTAACCCCACCACGGATCCCACCAGCAGGTCCCGGTCGCCGGACCCGCCGGGATGTTCGAGTCGACCCAGGTCCAGCCGAAGCTCCCGCGAAGGAACGGCGTCACGCGACCCGTGAGCAGGTTGTACTGACCGACGAACTGGAGGTTGGACGCTTCGAGGGTCCCCGAGACCGTGACGGAATCGTCCGGGATCTGGTCGTTGTCGAAGTCGGTGGCGATGCCCGCTTCGTAGTTGGCGGTCAGCCAGGTGAGGTCCACTCCGAACATGAGCCGCTCGTTCAGGTTGTAGCCGAACGCGAATCCCCAGCCGATGTCGTCGTTGACGTCGACGCTCGTTCCCGCTTCGTCGTAGGACGCTCCCGACGTGAACGTGATGGGGATCGATGCCTGCCATTTCATCCCACGATCGCTCTCCGCGGCAGCGGCCCGCGGAGCCCAGGCGGCGAGTCCCAACACCGTTCCGAGAACCAGCATCCGCGTTACCGTTCGGCGGCCATCGCTCGCGCGCATCGTCTCTCCTTTCGATGAGGCGTGGGGTGATTCCCGCCGGGATCCTACTCCGGTCGGCGGCATTCGGTGCGATCCGCGGCACGGCCTTCGCCGTGGCCGACGCCTCAGGGACAACCCTCCGCCCGCGCAAGCCCGCAGGTCCCCGCCCCCTGCGGCCGGGGCGCACCCGCGCCGTTGGTCCCGAGCCCGCCTTCGTACCCCGGAGCGACCGGGGCGACGAGGTAGTACTCGTCCACCGCCCCCGGGGTGAACGACGCCGGAGAGACGCGGTTGCACGCCCCGCCGATCGGGGCGTGGGCGTAGGTCCCCGACGCGCGCAGGGTCGCGAGGTTGCCCGCGTGGATCGCGTACGTCTGGCCGGGGACGCCCGTCGCGTTGCACGACGCCCCCCACGACGCGACGAGATCGGAGCCCGCCGCCTTGTCGAGGGTGAGCGAGCCCTCGGGAATCGAGCCCGGCCAGCGGATCACGTTGCACACGAGCGGAGCGGGGGTCTCGATCTCGACCCGGAACCGGTCGACGTACCACCCTTCGCCGTCCCCCTGCCTTCCGCCGTCGGAGCCGAACACGAGGGCGATCCAGATCGTCTTCCCGCGATGGGCGGTGAGATCGAAGGTGCTGGTGACCCAGCCGTTCGAGCTCCCCTGGAAGGCGCGTTTGCCGCCCAGGCCGTTGCAGTTCGCGACGGAGATGTTCCCGCCGGGATAGCCGCCGACGGGGTTGAGGACCGCGTACACGTCCTGGCCGTCGTCGACCGAGTCCACGAGCACGCTGCCTCCGTCGCCGCCGATGACCGTGTGGTACCAGTGCTCGATCGTGAGCGTCGCGACCTGCGCGTCCGCGGGGATCGCGAGCCCCGTCCCGCCCGTCGAGTCGAGCCCTCCGTAGTGGAGCCAGGCGAAGTCGTTCGTGCCGTAGGAGGTTCCAGGTCCGTTCCCGCAGTGATAGGAGGTGCCTCGCGCGGCGTCCTTCGTCGCGAGGTTCCACTCGTCCTGCGTCGCCTTGTTGCACCCCGCGATCCCCTCGTCCACCGCGCGATGGGTCCAGTTCGGCGGGCTCGCCGCATCGAATCGCTCGTCGAGAAGCACCGTGTGGATCGGGGGGGGCGTTCCGCCCTCCACGGCGACCTGGAACGCGTCGGTCTCGTCCCCGTGGTCGCCCGGCGCATTGGCCGTCGCGATGTCGGCGATGTCGAAGTGGGCGACGGTCCCGCAGGGGATCGCGGGGTCCACGGTGAAGGCGACGGGGGCCGCGGGCGCGGCGGCCGCTCCGGGGGGGAGGTCGCCGAAGCTGCGCGGCGCCGGATCGAGAAGGACGATTCCGGCCGTGGCCGGGACGATCCGCGCGGTCACCCCGACGGCGGTCGCGCTCCCCGCGTTCCGCAGGCGCGGCGTCACCGACCAGGTCTCCCCGGGCTCGACGTGCGCGTCGCCGTCCCCGTCGATCTCCACGTACGGGAGATCGACCGATTCGAAGACGACGATCGGGCCGAACGACTCGACCTGCACCTGCCACGCGCCGCGCCCGTAGGTCCCGGCGGTGACGAGGCTCTGCGTCGCGTTGTACTTGAGGTCGGTGACGACGAGCCCTTCGGGAAGGCCGTTCATGTACGGAACGAACGTCGCGCCGCCGTCCGCGCTGCGAAAGACGCCGACGTCGGTCCCGACGAGCACGTCCTGCGAGGTCAGCAGGAGCACCGTGTTCGCGGGAACGTTCGGAAGCCCGGTCCCGACGGCGGCCCAGCCGATTCCCGCGCGCCATTCGTAGAGGTGCGGACCGTTGAAGCCGCCGACGGTCGCGAGCGCGCGGCCCGGATCGCCGGGGTCCGCGCCCACGTCGGTGACCGCGCGGCCGGGAAGGCCGGCGCTCAGATCGGTCCACGCCAGTCCCGCGTCGGCGGAGCGCCAGACGCGCCCCGACTCGCTTCCGGAGTAGAGGACGTCGTTGTGGACCCGGTTGATCTCGAGGGCAAGGAGCGATCCCGAACCGCCGGTCAGGTCGGCCGGACCCACCTGCGTCCAGTTGGTCCCGCGGTTGTCCGACCGGTAGACGCGATGGGTGCCGAGGTAGAGGCGCTGAGGCCGGAGCGGGTCGAGCAGGTACGGGGTCACCCAGTTGATCCGGTCGCCGTTGAGGATCCCGCTGCCGGATCCGGTGATCCCCGAGTAGCTTCCGAGGACGCCGTTGGTCGAGCGGGAGACGGCCGGGTAGCCGCCGTTCGGATACGAGGTGATGTAGGCGATGCTCGGCGTGAACGGGTCGATCTGGCACACGAACCCGTCGCCCGTGACGGCCTGCAGGTCCCAGGTGTCGCTCGCGGTCCGCGCGAGCGAGGAGTTGTCCTGGGCGCCGCCGCAGATCACGTCGGGGTTCGTCGCGTCGACGCCGACCGCGTAGAACTGCGTGATGTTGAGATTGCCGTTCCGGTTGGCGAACGTCGCGCCGAGATCGCTCGTCCTCCATAGGCCGCCGTCCCCGCCCGCGTAGAAGACGTTCGGGTCGTCGTCGTCCATGACGAGCACGTGCATGTCCTGATGGACCTTCTGGGACGAGCCCCAGCCGTTGGAGAGGTCGGTCCAGGCGACCCCGCCGTCGGTGGACCGCCAGATCCGGATCGTGCCGCGAAGGACGATGTCGGGGTTGGTGCGGTGGACGCGGAGGACCATGTTGTACCAGCACTGCCCGTCGCAGGCGGAGCTTCCGGTCGCACGCTGGGTCCAGGTCGCTCCGCCGTCCGTCGTGCGCCACAACGCGTTCGGGCTCCCGAAAAGGGCGTAGACGGTGCCGGGGGCGGACGGCGCGATCGCGAGCTCGGTCCGTCCGGTCGCGCCGTTCGGGAGCCCGGATGCGGTCTGGAGGACCCACGTCACCGCGTTGTCGGTGGACTTGTAGATCCCGCGCTCGGTCGCGGCCCAGAAGGTGTCGAGCACCGCCGGGTCCTGCGCGATCTCGTAGACCGGGGTGTTCGCGAGCCGCTGCGTCCACGTGAGACCGGCGTCGTCGGAGGTGAAGATCCCCCCGTTGGCTTCGGCTCCCGAGGTACACCCGCGGATGCGGCCGCCGGTCACGATGCGCGAGGAGCTGCGCGGGTCCACGACCACGTTCGCGAACGACGAGAGGTCCTGAAGCGTCGAGGCGCCGCTCCCGTTCCGGGCCTCCCACGTGAGGCCTCCGTCCGTCGTGCGCAGGAGCCCGATGCCGAAGTACGACTCGCACCCCTGGTTGTTCTCGCCGGTGCCGACCCAGACGACGTCCGGGTCGTTCGGATCGATCGCGACCGTGCCGATCGTCATCGTCCCCGCCGAGTCGAAGGCGCTCGTCCAGGACAGTCCGTCGTTGTCCGACCGCCACACCCCGCCCGACGCGGTCCCGAGCCAGAGGGTGCCCGTCACGGGATCCTTGGCCAGCGACGACACGCGCCCCGAGATGTTCCCGAAGGTCCACCCGCCGAACGTCGAGGGCGAAGGTCCCTTCGCGACCCAGAAGTTCTGCTCGGCCTCGGTGCCGAACGACCGGCGCGTCCGCTGGGCGAGGAGCGACTTGCGGGTCTCGAGGACCGCCGCCGCCCGGAGGGCCGCCATCTCCTCGGGAGACGCCGCCCCCGCCTGGCGCGTGGAGAAGAACCACGCCTGACGTTTTCGGATCCTCTCGGCCTCATCCAGCTTGCCGTCCTGGATCCGGGGGGTGGGCGGCGACTGCGCCGAGACTTGGAGCACGAAGGCGAGGAGAAACACGGCGGGAAGGAGGAGGACACGGACGAGGCGCGGCATGCGGAACAACCCCCCGGCGGCCGAATCGGACGCGGCCGGAAGGTATACGGTGTCGGCGGGTTTGCCGCCATCCTCACCGGGTCGGCGTCGTCGGGTGGTCGAAGTCGACCCGCTCGACGTCGGCCCAGGGCACGTACTCGGGACGTTCGCGGCCCTCGAGGAAGATCATCAGGCCGGCGTTCTGATCGCCCAGATCGCCCGCGCGCTCGAGCAGGAGCTCCTCGCCGCCGTGGAGGGCGACCGTGGCGCGCTTCTCGCCCGCGGGGAGCACGATCGAGGCGATCCGGCCGAACGGGATGGTGTAGTCCACGCCCCGGGACGGGGCGTCGAGCGTCTCGGTCGTCTCGCTCTCGTCGAGGTCGTAGACCAGCCTGCCCGCGCGGCGAAGGCCGGAGCGGGTGGTGACGCTTCCCGTCAGGGGGTGCCCCGGCGGGAAGTCGCCGTACGCCGGGCCGGTGCCGCCGGGGGTGAAATCGACGCGTTCGAAGGCGTCCCAGGAGACCAGCACCCGTCCGTAGCGCGGGTCGTCGACGTAGATCCCGCGGTTGCCCGGGCCCACTTCGCGGGAGTCGGAGAGCACGACCTCGCGGCCGTCGAGCAGCGTCGCCACCGCGCCGTCCGTCGCGCGGCGCGCGACGGAGCGGAGCGTGTCGAAACGAAGGTGAAGCGCACCGTCGGCGGTGTGTCCCTCGAGCTCGTCGGTTCCCAGGCACGCCTCCCGATCCCACTGCAGAAAGCCGGTGAAATCGCCCTGACGCGTGCGCACCGTGCCGTGCAGCCGGTCGGGCGCGATGCCCGGCTCGAGGCCGGGGAGTAGCTCGATCGAGCGGATGCGAAGACTGTCGAGGTCGACGATCCCCCGCGTTCCGTCCCACACCCGCACGCCGTCGTCGAAGTCGCCGGCTTCGAATCGGTCGAGGTCGAACGCCGTCCCGCTCTTGAGCGTCACGCGTATGTTCCTGCCTTGGGCCTCGATGCGCGCGACGTCACCGAAGCGGGCCATGAGTTGCCGGCGGATCTCGATCGGACGCTCGTCGTCCACGATCCGGACCCCGAAGACCTCGACGCGGCGGCGTTCCTTGGGTCGCGCCTCGGGCGGCAGCTGGGCGAGCCAGGGGTTCCCGCGCTTGGTGCCGTTGAGGTAATCCCCCCAGAACGCCTCCTCGTCGATCCCGAAGCGCAGCCGCCCCTCGAGGGTGGCTCCTTCGATCGTGGTGATCCGGCCGTAGAGGAACCCCTGGGTGGGCTCCTCCGCCGACGGCGCGGCGGACGAAGGGATCGGGGGGTGGGGGTCCCGTTCGAGCGCCCGGTACCCGGCCGCGACGGCGAGGAGCAGAAACAACGCGGCGAACGTCCCGCCGGCGATCGTGGCTCTCGTCATGCTCGGTGCTCCCGCAGGAGCCGGTTCTGCTCCTGCCGCGTCAAGGTACGCCCGCGGCGTGCCGCCGAGGTTGTCGACCGGTGCGCGCGGGATGGCGGGATCGTGCGAGTTGCGTGCAGGCGCGATCCGGGCGCGAAGCCGCGCCCGACCGGATCCGATCCCGGACCAATCCGGTCCCGATCCCGGGTTGCGGTCGTGGACGCGTTGCACACAAATGGGCGAAGCGAGAGGAGTGCGTCATGCTCAAGCCGCTCGGGGCCTCCCTCCGCTCCTGTTCCATGTTCCTGGTGCTGGTCCCGATGACGCCCTTCCTCCCGCGAGGCGCGGTCGCGCAGGACGCCTGCCTGGCGGACGGGGACTGCGACGACGGGAACCTCTGCACGGACGATCTCTGCTCGACGACGACCAACCGCGCGTGCCTGTGGCTCGACGGCGACGGGGACACGGCCTGGATCTCCGACCGTCCCTCCTTGAACCCGGCATCCGGCATCACGCTGTCGGCTTGGATCCGCCTCGACGGGGTCGGGACGCGGCAGGCGATCCTCGACAAGGCGTTCACCTCCGAGACGGAGCCCTACTACCAGTACCACCTCGAGGTGCGTGCCACCGGGCAGCTGTACTTCGCCCTCGCCGTGAACGGGACCCGGAAGATCATCGACACCACGATGTTCGCGGTCGGGATCGGCGTCTGGCACCACGTCGCCGGCACGTGGGACGGCGCCACGATGCGACTGTACCTGGACGGCGTCCCGTACCCGTCGAGCACGAGCGCTCCGGGGGTCCTCTCGAGCTACGCCACGGGGGTGTTCCTCGGCAACAACTACGGCGGGATGTTCGATCTGGGGGGTCGGCTGGACGAGGTCGCGATCTACGGGCGGGGCCTGAGCGCCGAGGAGGTGCGTTTCCTGGCGCGGCACGGGTCCCTCGGCGACCCCGAGCTCCGCGCGCGTTGGCCCCTCGACGACGGGGAGGGAAACGTCGCCCACGACACCAGCGGCAACGACAACCACCTCGGCGTCTCGGGCCCCGACTGGGACACGAGCGAGCTCGTCGACTTCGGGATCGAGGGCTTCTGCCTCCACTCCCCGGCCGACGTGATGCCGTGTGACGACGCACTCTCGTGCACCTCGGACGACATGTGCGACGACGGGTCCTGCGTCGGCATCCCGGCGAGCTGCGACGACGGCGTCGCCTGCACGGTCGACACCTGTGCGGAGCCCTTCGGGTGCGCCCACGCCCCTTCGGACGCCGCGTGCGACGACGGCACGCCCTGCACGCAGGACTCCTGCGAGCCCGCCGCGGGGGGCTGCGTCCAACGCTGGCCGACCTGCGACGACGGAAACCCGTGCACGACCGACACCGTCCACCCCCAGGCCTGCTGCACCTTCGTGGTCGACGACTCGAACGCCTGCCACGACGCCGACTTCTGCAACGGCGTCGAGTACTGCCGCGCGGGGGAGTGCCGCCCCGGCACGGCGCCGGGGGAGGTCACGCACCTTCGACTCTCCTGGTACGACACGTACGCCCTGCTCACCTGGGACTCGAATCCCGCGAACGAGCTCTACGACCTCGCCGTCGGCGCGCTGGCGGCGCTCCACGCGGACGGAGGCGTGGCCGCCGCCGCGTGTCTCGTCGACGACCTGAGCCACGCGTCCTACCTGGACCTTCGCCCCGCTCCCCCACCGGGCGAGGGGGAGTACTACCTGGGACGGACGATCCCCGACGGGTGCCTCCCGAGCTGGGGATACGCGAGCGACGGAACGGAGCGCGTGCCGACGAACGCCTGCCCGTGAGGCGCGGCCGGGCTACTTCAGAAGTCCCAACGCCTTGTCGGTCGCCGACTTGAAGCTGTCGCAGGCGTCCAGGTACTCCTGGCCCGCGAGCCGCTCGTGTCCGGTCCGGATGAGCGCCGCGATCGTCGCGAGCGTCCTGGCCTGACCGGGGCTCGGCGTCGGGATCGCCGCCTTCGCGTCCTCGTAGGTCGCCGTCGCGATCCCCTCGGCGACGAGGCCGAGCAGGTCCTCGAGCGCGGAGAGGTCGCCGCCGCCGAGCGCCTCCGCGGCGAGGAGGTCCTCGAGCGCCGCCTTCAGCTTCACGATCGCACCCGAAGGATCGTCCGCGTCGAGCTTGTCGGTGGCGCCGTTCGTGGGCGGTTTACCGCCGTGGTTGCCGATCAGCTCGTCCCGGGCGGCGCGCAGGGCGGCGGCGACCTCCGGGTCGGTCGTCGACGCGATCAACGCCGTGAGCCGGTCGGCGACGTGCTCGATCGCGTCCACGAGCGAGAGCACCACGATCGTGACCTGTCGCACCGTCGCGCCGCCGTCGTCGTCCGTGACCGTCGCCGCGATCGTCTTCGTGCCCGCCGCCGCGAAGACGCGTGAGTCGACCAGTCGGCCGGTCGCGCCGTTGCGGGCGTCCGAGAACTCGGCGAACGACGTGTCCGGCCCCGAGCCGTCGTTCCAGTCGACCGAGGCGGTCTGCGTGTCCGGACGACCGGGATCCGTGAAGCCCACGGAGAGGGTCACGGGAAGCCCGACGATCGCCGGCGTCGATCCGCCCGACAGATCGCGGCCGAGGGAATCCGCGACCGTCGCCGCCCCGATCTGCGGCGCCACGTTGCGAACCTGGACCGGGAGCGCGAAGGGATCCCCGCTTCCGGTCGGCGACGTGTCGGTCGGATGCTGCGCGCGCGCCCGCACGGTCGCGGTGGAGGGGCCGTCGAGCGCGAACGCGTCGAACGTCACGACGGTGCCGCTCGCCTCGAAGGAGCCGTTGGAGTCGAGATCCCAGCCGAGCCCGATCGGCTTCACGTAGTAGCTGTCGCAGTCGTGCCGGTTCGCGACCCCATCGCCGAACGGGACCTGATGGTGGAAGGTGACGCCCTCGATGTCGTCGTCGTAGTCGACGCCGGACGATGCGACGTCGGCGGGGACGGGCGCCGCGGGCCAGAGCGAGTCCGCGGGGGTGTACACCCGGAGGTCGTCGAGGTCGTGCTCCTCCTCGAAACGACCGGTGCCGCGAAGCAACACGGTGTTCGGGCCGGGCCAGCTGTCGCTCCAGCCCGGGTAGTCGTTGGCCGAGATCGTGCAGCCCGGCGGCGCGAACCAACGGACCGAGCCCACGTTGTCCCAGATCTCGTCCGCGTCGCCGCCGAGCTGGTCGAGGCTGTGGAAGCGGTCCGCGTTCCGATCCGCGTATTCGACGCTGAGCCACTCGTCGGAGTCGAGCCAGCCCGGAAGGCCCAGGCCGACGCCGTCGTCCTCGAAGAGCTGCACGAACGCCTTCTGGCGTGCCTGCTCCCCCCGTCCGGTGAGCGGCACCATGCCACCCTCGTCGACCGCGAACGGCCCGTCGACGGCGGCGGTCGGCCGGAGCAGCGGACTGTCGGCCCTCACGAGGCTTCCGATCCGGTACTCGCCGACGGAGATGTGGTACGAGAGCACCACGGGGTTCTGCGGATCCGAGAGGTCGAATCGGGTCGTGAGGTCGTGTTTCCCGTTGTAGACGATCAGCTCCCCGGAAGGGGAGACGTAGACGCCCCCGGCCGCCGAGAAGGTGCTCGTCGTTCCTTCGTTCGCCCAGGCGTCGGTGCCCACCGTCTTCGTCGCGACGTGCGTGAACGGACAGTCCTGGATCGCGCCTTCCGGCGAGAGGTTGACCCGGTAGAGGTCGAGGTATTCGTCGACGAACGGATTGACGATCGTGCCGTCGCGCCGTCCCCCGATCATGTAGAGCGGGCCGCCGAGGCCTCCCTCCCGCACGAAGTTGAGCATCTGGTGCTGACCGCCTTGCACGAGGCCTGCGGTGGGCCAGGTCTGCCCGATGCACGAGGACAGCTCCCCGGCCGTGAAGGCCTTGTTGTTCGGCAGCCAGGCGAGGTCGGCGGAGGAGAGGGTCGTCGTCGTCCGCCCGGGATCCGGCTGCGAGATGAAGAACTGCACCCGGTCGTTTCCGTCGCCACCGGAGACGACGAGCAGGTAGCGACAGCACGTGCCGTCTTCGGCCGGGATCGGCGCGAGGCCGACGGGATCCGCGCCGAGCGCGGACCCGGAGCCCGGGACGTGGAACTTGCTCGTCAGCGTCGGCAGCTCCGGGTTCGAGACGTCGAAGAACAGCACCGTCGCGCCGGATGGCTCGCCGTTGTATCCCGTCTCGGCGCCGATCGCGATCACGTTCCCGGCGAGCTGGATCCCTCCGGGATGCCGGAACGAAGCCGCGACGTCCTGGCCGTCGAGCCGGAACGCCGAGACCACGCGATCGTGTTCGAACGTCGCCATGGGCTCCGGATACACCGAGTGGTCGGTCGAGCCGTAGGGGAGGACGTTCGATCCCAGGCGCTCCCCCGACTTCGGCCGCGAGCCGAGCTTCATCACGATCAGCCACCCCGGCTCGTCGTCCTCGAGCACGCAGATCGACTTGTTCCCGGACTTCGTCATGATCAGGTACGGCGTGCCGTCCGTGCCGTGGACGCGCGCGATCCCCTGGTAGTGCTTGCACGTCGTGCCGACCCGGCCCGTCGCCGGGTAGATCGCGAGCGCATCCGGACGCTTCGACAGGCCGTTGAACGCGCCCTGCACCCCGCCGAGCGCCGTGGGCACCGCGTACTGTCCGTCCGGCGGCACGACGGCGTCGGCAAGCGTGGACGACGAGAACAGGGCCGCGACTCCGGCGGCGAAGAGCTGCGCGGCCAACCGGGGCCCTCCCCGCCGGCGGACCGGAATCCGGGGGCTCGACGCATCGACCGCTGGCTGCACCTTGGACATCCTGGCCTCCCTCACGCGACCTTCACGACGGACGCTTCTTCTCGTCCAAACGGAGAAGCGGGGCGCCCGGGGTCAGGGAAGCCGAACTCCGGCGGGCTGGACCCGCACCTTGCGGCGACGGTAGCGGAGGCGTACAAGCTTCCGGCGACGTCGCGCACCATGCCCGGCGTCGACCCGGCCGGTGGCCTGGGGGTCACGAACACGATGCCGCGCAAGTCCGATCCGGTCGTCGCGCCGTCGCATCGCCCCTGGATCGTCCTGCTGAACGGCGCCAGCTGCTCGGGCAAGAGCGCGCTGGCCCGGGAGCTCGTCGAGCGGTCCCCGGCGCCCGTCATCCACCTCTCCCTCGACCACCACCACGACGGACTCGCCGGCCGCTACGCCACCGACCGCTGGCCCCTCTACCGGGAGTTGTGTGCCGGCCTCGCGCGCTCCGCCGAGGCCTGGTGGCGCCAGGGCTTCCACGTCGTCGTCGACACCCTGCTCGAGTCGCCGCGGGCGATGCGGGAAACCCTGGCGCTGCTGCCGCGGGCGCGCACCGTCTTGGTCGGTCTGCACGCTCCGCTGGAGGTGCTGCTCGAACGGGCCGGGGCGCGCCCGGCGGAGGCACGGCGGCGGATTCGCCGCCAGTTCCCGTTGGTCCGCACGCTCGCCGCCTACGACCTGGAGCTGGCCACCGACCGGGAGTCCCCGAGGGCGCTGGCCGAACGGATCCTCGCGCACCTGGGCACGGCGCCCCGGTCCCAGCCTGCACACGAGGCCCTGGACGGCCTGCGCCCCATCGAGGTCGGCGACCGCGAGACCTTTACGCGCGCCGCGCAGGCGGGCGGTTGCCGTACGTGGCTGCACTACTTCCCTTTCCTGCACGCCCTGGCCCGCACGGTTCGGCGCGAGTTGCGCTGGGAGGAGGTCGACGGCAGCGTGCTGGTCTACCACGTGATCGACGTGGAGCGCGGGCCGCGGCTGAGCCTCTACGTGCCGCCGTTCCCGTTCACGGCGGCGGCGCTCGCGCACGCGCGGAGGCGTTGCCGTCGGTTCGACGCCGCGGCGCCGACGCGGATCCTCTGGGTCGAGGAGGCATCGCTTCCGGCGCTGGCCGGTGTGCTGGCGTCGAAGCGCGCGGCCGATTCGGAGTACGTCTACGACGGAGCGCGCGTGTCCGCCCTCGTCGGCGAACGGTTCGCCGCGCTGCGCGGCCGCCTGGACCGGATCGAACGGGTGCCGGGCCTCGCGGTGCGCTCCTACGCCGAGGGGGACCGCGCCGCCTGCGAGGACCTGATCGAGGCCTGGCGCGGCCGGCCCAGGAACCAGCGCGCCAACAGCGCCGCGTACCGCCTCGCCCTGCTGTGCCTTGCCCACCATGCCGACTTCGGCCCCGAATGGCTGCGCGGGGAGGTGCTGACCCAGGACGGCCGCGTACGCGCCGTGACCTTCGGCGGGCCGATCTGCGAGGGGTGGGGAAGCCTGTTCGTCGTTCTCGCCGATCCGCGCATGCCGGGGCTCGGCGATCTGCAGCGTTACCGCTTCATCCGCAACAACCCGGACCTCCGTCTGTGGAAGGAGCTCGGGGACGTGGACGGGCCTCAGCTCGCCGCGATCAAGGGGGCGTTCGACCCCGTGGCGCGGAATCCCCTGTGGCGCGTCGCGCTTCGGGACGGGAACGAGTAGCGGCTCGCTGCATGGTCCCGAGGCGACCGTTGACGTCGCTCCTCCGACCGGCGTAGAACACGCGAACCGCGAGCTTCGACTCGCCAGGAGGCCCTCATGAGGATGTTGTCCCGCATTGTCGTCGCCGTCGCCGTGTGTGTCGGCGTGTTCGGCGTCTCCAGCATCATGGCCGGACGCGGTCGACCGGCACCTCCTCCGCCGGTCCTGTGCGGCTGCGCCTGTCCCGATGGATCGTTCGTGACGACTCACGCGCCGGACGCCGACTCCTGCCCGAGCGCCTGCGCGACGGCTTGCCAGGGATCCGAGGAGATGTGACCCCGTAGGACCGGCAGGGGCGTCGCCGCCCCTGCCGCCGTCGCCCCCTATTCGCAGGCGTCTCCGATCCCGTCGCCGTCCCCGTCGCTCTGAGAGGGGTTCGGCACGGCCGGGCAATTGTCGATCGCCTGCTCCACGCCGTCGCCGTCGGCATCCTGCCCGGTGCTCGGGCACGGGTCGCCGTTCGGGATCGCCTGCCCGTCGCCGTCGCGCGCGAGCGCCGACTCGCCGCAACCCACGCGCGAGACGACGTAGAAGAACACGTTGCCCGGGAGCGGCGTCAGGGGGTCCTCCGCGGAGGCCTCCGAGATCCGCGACGCCACGCAGTACTGGTTGTAGCTCCAGGCCGTGTTCCGCCTCCGGACGCCGCGATACACGTTGAAGCGCTCCGGGATCGAGGCGCCCACCCACGTCAGCCGCGTCGTCCCGCCGGCGTTCGAGACCGCGAGGGTGTCGCCGACCTCGACCGGCGGAGCGTTGGTCGGATCGGCCGGCGCGCAGTCGCACGCGTCCCCCGAGGCATCGGCGTCGACGTTCTCCTGGCCGGGGTTCGGAATACCCGGACAGTTGTCGAAGCAGGAGCCGATGCCGTCGCCGTCCGGGTCGCCGTCCTCGTCGATCGTTCCGTCGCAATCGTCGTCGATGCCGTTGCAGATCGTGTCGTCGGAGGCGGGCGACCCCGGCACGCAGCTGTCGACCACGGACCCCGTGACGCACGACGTGGATCCGGTCGCGGTGCAGGCACCCACGCCGCAAACGGTCGCGAGCGACGCGTAGTCCTCGTCGAACAGGGCATCGCAGTCGTCGTCGATGCCGTCGCAGGTCGCGTCCTCGAACAGGTGGCGGCATCCTCCCGCCGTGCAACGGTCGACGGTGCACGTGTCGAGATCGTCGCAGGCGGCATCGTCCACGCAGAACGGGGAGTCGAGGTCGCCGCGCTTGTGGTCGAAGCGCTGCCCGCCGAGCGTCAGCAGGACGTTGGTACCCGTGAGGCCCGTCACCGGGTCGATCGTGTACAGCCGGTCGGTCAGGACGTTGGCGCCGTAAAGGACGTTCGAATGGCCGAGGGATGCGAGCCCGGCGAGGTTGAACCCCGATTCCGGGTCGATCAGCGTCGCGATCGCCGTGGCCGGGTCCACCTCGTAGAGTCCCGCCGTCGATCCGACGCCGTTGGTCCAGAGCGTCAGCCGGTCGTCCGCATCGAACGTCAGGTCGCCGCCGTGCAGCTCGGTGGTGACCGTTCCGACGAAGTCGGCCTGCGCGGTCGCGGGATCGATCGTGTACAGGCCGGAGTCATCCTGGCTGTGGGCGTAGAGCGTTCCGTCGTTGCGGAACGTCATTCCGGCGACGCCGGCGAGCGGCGTCGTCCCGTTCTCGATCGGACCGACGACCTCCACGGACGTCGGGATCGTCGAGACCGGGTCGAGCACGATCTTGAGGAGCAGGCACGAGAACGTGGAGCCCCGGCACACCGCGCCCGCGTTGTCGGTCCCGGCGGCGTAGAGCGTCGTGCCGTCCGCGGCGGCGAGCGCGAGGATCGGCGTGTAGGCGCTGCCGATCGAACCACGGGCGGTCAGAAGCCCCGTGATCGGATCCACGGCGTAGATCGTCGTCACCGTGGGAGGATCGAACGGGCTGTCGACGAGGTACAGCGGCGCCTGCGCACGCGCGACGGACGCGGCGAGCAGCGTGGAGGCGAGCGCGGATGCACCGAGTCGAAGTCGCACCGGGGGGGCTCCGTGGGTCCTGATGGTCTCGCGTAAAGATGGCGCGAAGTCGGGATTCGCGCACGCGGGAGGTGGGCCGATTTCGAAATTGAGACCGGAGATCCTCGTTACCGGATGTAACCGAGCGCCTTCAAACGCTGCAGAAGCTCGTCGGAAACGGGCTCCTGCGGGGATCCGCCGTCCTCGCCGATCGGCGCCGGCTTCTTGTCCGTCCCCCGGGCCCGCACGGCGGCGACCATGCGGATCACCTCCGGCGGGAGGTCCGCCAGGCGCGGCGACAGATCGGTCGTTTCGGCCGGATCGACCGCCAGGTCGAAGATCTCGAGCGGGGCCGCGGGTACGGCGACCCCCATATTCCTCTCGGCGGGCCACGGCGTGAAGATCACCTTGTAGGTTCCTTCGAGGATCGCGAAGCGATCGGGCCCGTATTCGGTGGACTCCGCGGTCACGGGTGCCGCGGGCGGCTCGGAGCCGGTCCGGCAGGCGGCCGCGAGACTTCGGCCGGCGTGGTCCGGGCTCGCGGGGACGCCCGCCAGATCCAGGAGCGTCGGGGCGACGTCCAGCAGGCTCACGAGCGCGCCGACCCTCGCCTTCGCGGCGCCCCCGTTCGGCCACCGCACGAACAGCGGCACGTGGATGAGCTCCTGGTAGAGCGAGTGGCCGTGGCCCGGGCTGCGCTCCACGCTGTGATCCCACAGGTCGTCGCCGTGATCGGAGGTCACGACCAGGATGACCTCGTCGAGGATCCCGTCGCGCCGCAGCGTCTCGAGGAACTCGCCGACGAGGCGGTCCGTGTAGGCGACGTCGCCGTCGTAGAGACCCCGCACCCATTCCCGCTCGTCCGTGGTGAGCGTCAGGCGGCCCGCCCGGATTTCCTCGATCTCGACATTGGTGAACCGGTCCCCGAGGCGCCCGCGCACGGCGGGGTCCGCCCGGTCGGCGTGGGTGTACGGGGAGTGGACCGCGTAGGTGTGGAGGAAGACGAAGAAGGGATCGTTCCCCGCGCCGCGGATCCACCGCAGCGCCAGGTCGAGGGAGCGGGGCAAGCCGTCGTCGCCATCGTCCTTTTCGTCGTAGATCTCGAACCCCTGGCCGAATCCGAAGGTGGCGGAGACGTAGCCGTCGGCGGTGAACGCGGCCGTCCGATAACCCGCTTCCCGGAAGTCCTCCGCCAGCATGCGGTGGACCGGGTGGATCTTCATGAAGTCGAGCCTGGCGTCGTGGTCGAAGGGGAGCTTCGAGGTGAACAACGACGCGTGGGTGGCCAGGGTCCACGGGGACGGAGCGATCGCACGCTCGAAGACCACGCCCTCGCCGGCGAGCACGTCGAGACGCGGGGTGAGCCCGCGCGGGTTGCCGTAGACCCCCAGCCGGTCGGCGCGCAGCGTGTCCAGACAAACCACGAGAACCGACGGCCGTCCGCGCGCGCGCATCGACCCGATCGCCGGATAGGCCAGGTGGGCGACCGACGCCAGGAGCCACGCGCCGATCACGACGCGGGATGCGACGGCAGCCGCCGGCCGCGGGGCCCCCGGCGATCCTCGGCGGAAGGCATCGACCGCCCGGGCGACCACAAGGCACGCACCGAGCCCGATCACGACCGCCATCCCGACCGCCGTCAGCTTCGCGCTGCTCGCCCCCTCGAGCGGGAAGGCCGCGGACCGGTAGGGCCCGAGCGCGAGCCGAACGCCCCACGCGCCCAGCCCGGCGATCAGGGCGCCCGCGACGATCCCCGCCCTTCGCCCGAACCGCGCGGTGCCGGCCACGGCGACCGCGACGACGACCGACAGGATCATGCCGGCGAGGCCGATGCGGCTGACGCCGGGCAGGATCCGTCCCAGCGCGAGCCACGCCATGTGGTGAGGCCCGTCGCCGTGCACGCGGCTCGCCCACGCCCCGAGCACGACTCCGACGGCCATGCCCGCGGCCGCGCCCTGGGCCGCGCGGACGACGATCCACGACATCCGGGACCTGTCCATCATCGAAACCGATAAACCGCGGCTCGCCGCGCCGGACCGTCACCCGTCACGAAGACCTCCTCCAGCCAAGGGCGCGTGGACGGATCGAACCCGCCGAGCGCACGTTCGCGCGGCGTGTGAAAGACGAAGTCGATGTCCCATCGATCGAGCAGCTCCCGCCTCCACGCGTCGTCGTCCGGCCCCGCGGCGTAGAACCGCAGAACGTCGGCACGCCGCTCCGCCGCGTGGCCGGTCAACGCGTTGTGGCCGACGTAGGTGGCGATGCCGGAGAACGGCGGGATGAACGTGCCGATCTCGTAGCACGCGATCGCCCTCGCCCCTCGAGGGGCGATCGTCCGCAGGGCCTGGAGCGCGCGGAACTCCTCCGCGCGGAGCCAGGACGGGTAGCTCAGCGCGCGGAGCTCGCGCCACTGATGCTGGTGCACGTAACAGGGGGTGATCAGGTTCAGGGGAGCGATAAGCGCCACGAGCCCCAGAGCGCGCATCCCCCGGCCGTCGGCGCGGGCGGGCCGGCGACGCAGGGACCGGGTCAGGCGCGCGACCAGGGGAGCGAGCACGACCGCCAGGGTCGTGCAGGCGAGCGCCGCCAGCGGGAACTGCAGCCCACCCATCATGCGACGCTGGAATCCGATCGGCAGGTGAATGAGAACGAGCCCGGAGGCGAGCCACGAGAGCATGACCAGCTGCGGGCGTCCCAGGGTGCGGAAGCGGGGGAGCACCAGGACGGCGAGCAGCGCGTTCACCCCGAAACACATGACGAGTCGGCCGGGCTCCGGGGTCGTCATGACGCCCTGGAGGTGCCATGCCCGGATCGCGGGGTTGGTGCTCACGAGGTAGAGGTCGTAGGCCACGGCGGGCGCGGCGACGAGCGAGGCGACCAGGGACTGGAACGCCTCGTCGCGGGGCCAGCGCCTCTCGGCGAGGCCCAGGAACAGCGGCACCGTCCAGATCGTGCCGAGCACGCTCACGGTGTCGAAGGGGTGGAAGAGGGTCAGGACGAACAGGACGGCTCCCGCCCCTGCGGCGGCGGCGGTCCGCCGCCGCATCCCGCGCCCGGGCTGCCACGCCGCGAGCATGAGCAGGAGGGTCGCGATCATCGCCGCGAACCCCGCCGTCATGTGCGGGAAGAGCATCATGCTGAAAAACGTGCTGATCTCGGGCATCCACCAGCCCGGGCTGTGAGCGGTCCAGTTCACGTCCGCGTGCCGCTGCAGGAAGGCGATGGGCCCTTCCCAGCCGCCGCCGAAGATGAGCATGACGAAACACGCGAACCGTTCGCCGCTCTTGTCGAACAGGCGCCGGGCCAGGGCGTAGAGAACCGCCAGCAGGATCGCACCGAAGGCGACCTTCGCCAGGCTGTACACCTCGACGACGTCCGCGCGGAACAAGCGGGCGAGCGTCCCGAGGGACCAGAGCAGGAGGTTCACGTAGTTCCGCGGGTGCGCGTCGACGGTGTACAGGTCGGACATGAAGAACCGGCCGTCTTTCGCCTGCTGCATGAACGACCAGTCCGCCGCGGCGTCGTCGAGGTAGAGCGGCAGCGTCCCGGTCAGGGCCAGGTCGGGGTAGTACCGCTTGTGCTGCGCGCGCACCGCCCACGCAAGGGGGAGCTGGGACGCGAGGAGAACCACGACGGCGACAAGCGTCGCGATCACGGGGAGGATCGGGCGCGCCGCCGTCGCCGACCCGGTCCCACGGTCGTCTTGGCGGTCGTGCACGCGAGCTTGCCCCCCCTCAGGGCGGCGGGGATGATAACCCCGGTCGCGGGCCGTGCGGGCTCCCCGAGCCGGGATCTCCCCCCGAACCGGCTTGTCACCACGTCCGACCCGAGCGAGAATCCGGCACTTGAGCGAATCCGGAAGAGCCGACGAGGAATTTCAGCGGAAGCTGAACGCCCTGAAGATCGACCGCGACGAGCGGGGGCGATCGGGCCTGCCCGTCGCCTGGATGGTGGTGGGGGGCGTCCTCGTGATCGTGGCCGCGGCTGCGGCGTGGTGGCTGTTCCGCCCCCGGCCGCTCCCGGTGCGGACCGCCCTCGTCGAGGAGGAGGTCCAGCGGGCGCAGGGCGGTCCGACCGTGCTCAACGCCTCGGGGTACGTCACCGCGCGGCGCCAGTCGACGGTCGCCTCGAAGGTCACCGGGAAGGTCGTCGAGGTACTCGTCGAGGAGGGGATGAAGGTCGAGAAGGACCAGGTCCTCGCGCGGCTGGACCCGAGCCAGGCGAACCAGTCGCTCGCCCTGGCCCGGGCGCAGCTCGAGACCGCGCGCCGTGCGACCGGCGAGACCGAGGCGCAGCTCAGGGAAGCGACGCTGCGGCTGAGGCGGGTGAAAGACCTCCTCGCCGGGGGAATGGCGGCCCCGTCGGACGGCGACGCCGTCGAAGCGGAAGTCGGAGTGCTCGAGGCGCGCCGGGCGACGCAGGAGGAGCAGGTGCGCGAAGCGGAACGCACGGTGGACATCGCGCGGCAGGCCGTGGCCGACACGGTGATCCGTGCTCCGTTCGCCGGGGTGGCGATCTCCAAGAACGCGCAGCCCGGGGAGATCATCTCGCCGATGTCGGCGGGGGGTGGGTTCACGAGAACCGGCATCTCGACGATCGTGGACATGTCCTCGCTCGAGATCGAGGTGGACGTGAACGAGGCGTACATCCAGCGCGTGGTGCCCGGCCAGCGGGTGGAGGCGACCCTCGACGCCTACCGCGACTGGACGATCCCCGCGCACGTGATCACGACCATTCCCGCCGCCGACCGGCAGAAGGCGACGGTGACGGTGCGGATCGCCTTCGACCGGCTCGACCCGCGGATCCTCCCCGACATGGGGATCAAAGTCGCGTTCCTGGGCGATGCCGGCGCCTCGACGGGACGGGTCACGCCCGTCGTGCGCGTCCCTCGCGCGGCGGTGCGAGGATCGATCGGCGAGGAGTTCGTGTTCGTCGTGAAGGGGGACGGGACGCTCGAGCGCCGCGCGGTAAAGCTCGGCCCGGGCTCCGAGGATCCGGCCGAGGTCATGGCGGGGCTCTCCGCCGGGGAGCGCGTGGTCACGGCCGGCCCGGCGGACCTGAAGGAAGGGCTCGCCGTCGCCGAGCAACCGGAGTCGAACTGAGGAGCGAGGAGCCGATGGCCACCCTGGTCGAAGTCCGGAACATCCACAAGAACTTCTCGCGCGGCGGGGAGAAGATCGACGTCCTGCAGGGGCTCGCGATGACGGTCGAGCGCGGGGAGTTCCTCGCGCTGATGGGCCCCTCGGGTTCCGGGAAGTCGACGCTTCTCAATCTGATCGGCGGGCTCGACCGGCCCAGCGCCGGGACGGTCGACGTCGACGGCGTGAGGATCTCCGAGCTCTCCGAAGGCAAGCTGACCGCCTGGCGGGCGCGTCACGTGGGGTTCGTCTTCCAGATGTACAACCTCCTCCCGGCGCTCACGGCCGAGCGCAACGTCGAGCTGCCGCTGCTCCTCACCTCGCTGTCGGGGGCGCGGCGCCGGCAGCAGGTCGCGACCGCGCTCGCCCTCGTCGGCCTGTCGGACCGGACCAAGCACTTCCCGCGGCAGCTCTCGGGAGGCCAGGAGCAACGCGTGGGGATCGCGCGCGCGATCGTCACCGACCCCACGTTGCTCCTGTGCGACGAGCCCACCGGCGATCTCGACCGGAAGGCGGGGGACGAGGTGCTCGACCTGCTGCAGGCCCTCAACCGGGAGCACGGCAAGACGGTGATCATGGTCACGCACGACCCCCATGCCGCGGAGCGGGCCGGCCGGGTGCTCCATCTGGAGAAAGGCGTGCTCGTCGGGACGGCGGCGTGAAGTTCTGGCCGCTGCTGTGGAGCAATCTGACGCGCCGCAAGGCGCGCACGATCTTCACGCTCCTGTCGATCGCCGTCGCGTTCATCCTGTTCGCGTACCTGGCCGCGGTACGCGTCGCGTTCAGCGCGGGGGTCGACGTCGCGAACGCCTCGCGCCTGCTGACCGTCAACAAGGTGTCGATCATCCAGCCGCTTCCCTACAGCTACCAGGAGGAGATCGCGCGCACGCCCGGGGTCGCGGCCGTGACCCACGCGTCCTGGTTCGGGGGCGTCTATCAGAATCCGAACACCGGCTTCCAGGGCGTTTTCCAGGCCCCGGTGGAGCCCGAGCCCTTCCTCGCGATGTACCCCGAGTTCAAGGTGCCGGAGGACCAGAAGCGCGCGTGGATCGAGGACCGCGAAGGGGTGCTCGTCGGGGAGACCACGGCGCAGCGGTACGGCTGGAAGGTCGGGGATCGGGTGCCGATCCAGGCGACGATCTGGCGGAAGAAGGACGGGTCGAGAGTCTGGGAGTTCAACGTCCGGGGCATCTACACGGGGGACCGGTCCGTCGACAGGTCGCAGTTCCTCTTCCACTACGCCTACTTCGACGAGGCTCGCGAGGCGGGGCAGGGGATCGTCGGCTGGTACATCCTCAGGATCGCCGATCCCTCGCAGTCCGCGGAGGTCGCCAAGAGCATCGACCGGCTCTTCGCCAACTCGCCGGCCGAGACGTCGACCATGACCGAGAAGGCACTCGCGCAGGCGTTCGCGAACCAGATCGGAAACATCGGCGCGATCATCCAGTGGATCCTCACCGCGGTCTTCTTCACCCTGCTGCTCGTCACCGGGAACACGATCGCGCAGTCGGTCCGCGAGCGGACTGCCGAGCTCGCCGTGCTCAAGACCGTCGGCTTCACCAACGGCCGGACGCTGGCGCTCGTGCTGATCGAGGCGTGCCTGCTCACGGTCGCCGGCGGGGGGCTCGGCCTCGCCGTCGGCGCCGCCGCCATCTCCGGCGGGGACCCGACCGGAGGCTTCCTCCCCATCTTCTACTTCCCGTCGCGCGACGCCGTCGTCGGCGTCCTGCTCGTCGTGTCGCTGGGCCTCGTCGCCGGGATTCTCCCCGCCGTCCAGGCGATGCGTCTCCGGATCGTCGACGCGCTTCGGAGGGCCTGAGCATGTCGCTGGCCAACGGACTGACTCAGGTGGCCGCGGTCACGCTGACGGCGCTCCGGACGATCCCGCAGCGTCGAGGCCCTTCGCTCGCGACCGTCACCGGGATCGCCGGCGTCGTCGCGGTGCTCGTCGCGGTTCTCTCGATCGGCGAGGGATTCCGCAGGACGCTCCGGGAGGCCGGCTCGCCGCGCAACGCGCTGGTCATGAGGGCGGGCAGCGACAGCGAGATGATGAGCGTCCTCGTCGGCGATTCCGTCGACATCATCGCGCAGGCGCCGGGGATCGCGCGCGGCGCGACCGCGCCCGGCGAGGCGGCCGTTCCCCTCTCCTCCGCCGAGCTGTTCGTCGTCGTCGACGTCCCCAAGTCCACGACCGGAACGCCCGCGAACGTCCCGCTGCGCGGCGTGCAGCCCGCCGCCTTCGCGGCGCGTCCCGAATTGACGATCGTCGAGGGTCGCGCGTTCGAGTGGGGAAGGAACGAGGTCCTCGTCGGGGACGCCGCGCGGCGCCAGTTCCGCGGCCTCGAGGTCGGTTCGAAGGTCAAGTGGGGGGAGAACGTCTGGACCGTCGTCGGCGCCTTCGCCGCCAACGGGGCGATCTGGGAGTCCGAGATCTGGACCGACGCACGTGTGCTGCAGCCCGCGTACCGGCGCGGGAACTCGTTCCAGACGGTCGTCGCGCGCCTCGAGAGTCCCGACGCCTTCGACCGGTTCAAGGACGCATTGACGAAGGACCCGAGGCTCGACGTGCAGGTGCTGCGCGAGAGCGAATACTACGGAAACCAGGGGCGGACGCTCCAGGCGGTGATCCGGAACCTGGGGTTCGTCCTCGCCGCGCTGATGGGGATCGGCGCGGTCTTCGGGGCCCTGAACACGATGTACTCCGCGGTCGCGGCGCGGACGCGCGAGGTGGCGACGTTGCGCGCGCTGGGATTCGGTCGCGTGGCGGTCGTCGTCTCGGTCCTCGCCGAGTCCTTGTGCCTGGCGCTGGCGGGGGCCGTGATCGGCGCGTGCGGCGCGTGGCTGTTCTTCGACGGTTACCGCACCTCCACGCTCAACTGGGACACCTTCAGCCAGGTCTCCTTCGCCTTCGACGTCACCCCCGCGCTCATGGCCCAGGGCGTGGCGTTCGCCCTGGTCCTGGGGCTTGCCGGAGGGATCCTCCCGGCGATCCGCGCCGCGCGACTTCCCGTGACGGCGGCGCTGCGGGAGGCGTGAGTCGGCCTGCGCGTCCGGGCGTATGCTCTCCGTTCCGAGGAGCATCGACATGGATGCCGTCGAACAGGGCCGGGACGATCTCGGCGCGTGGCTCGCGGGCCAGCCGGTCAACTTCTTCGAAGCCGACCCGCTGTTGCAGATCCTCGTCCGCGATGCGATCCCCGCCGACCGCATCGAGGTCCTGAGGCGGTTCGGCGCCGTGGCGGCGGGGCCCCTCGACGCCGCCGTCGTCGAGAACAACCGCGCGGGGAACCTGCCCGTCCTCGCAACCCACGACGCGGTCGGACGGCACGTGGCGGGGTTCGCGCACCACCCGAGTTATCACCGGGCGGGCGCGCTGATCTACGGCAGCGGGATCATGGCCGCCTACGAGACGGTCCCGAACCCGCACCGGTTCATCCTCGCCTTGTTCTACCTCTCCTCCCACGTGGGGGAAGGCGGTCACAACTGCCCGCTGGCCTGCACGGCGGGCGCGATCCGCGCCCTGCAGGCGCTGGGCACCGACTCCCAGCGGGCGACGTGGCTCCCGCGCCTGCTGCGCCCGGTCTACGGCGAACATGCCGCCGGCGCGCAGTTCCTCACCGAGGTCCAGGGAGGATCCGACGTCGGCGCCAACGCCGTGCGTGCGCGACGGCACCCGGACGGCTCCTACTCCATCACCGGCGAGAAGTGGTTCTGCTCGAGTGCGGATGCCGACCTCTTTCTCATGACCGCGCGGCCCGAGGAGGGGGCGTCGGGCACGGCCGGGCTGGGGCTGTTCCTCGTGCCCCGCGACGCCGGAGGCGCGCCCAACGGATTTCGCCTGCGCCGACTGAAGGACAAGCTGGGAACGCGCTCCATGGTCACGGCCGAGATCGAGTTCGACGGCGCCCGCGCCGAGGCGTTGGGGCCGATCGAGGACGGCTTCCGCAACGTCATGGAGCGGATCATCGACACGAGCCGGCTCTACAACGCATTCGCGTGCGCCGGGGCCGCGCACCGCGCCTACCTCGTCGCGCGGGGCTTCGCCCTTCATCGTCGCGCGTTCGGCGGGCCGATCGCCCGATTCCCGCTGGTGCGGGAGACGCTGGCGATGCTCCTCGCCGACGCGGAGGCGGCCCTCGCCGGCTCCTTCTGGCTGGCCGCGATTCAGGAGAGGGTCGATCGCGGGGACGCGGACGACGGGGAGAAGGCGTTCCTCCGCATGGGTCTGAATCTGAACAAGGTGCGCACCGCTCGACTGTCCCACGACGCGGTGAACCGGGGGATCGAGGTCCTCGGCGGGAACGGCACGATCGAGACCTTCAGCGTCCTGCCGCGGCTCCTTCGCGACAACGTCGTCTTCGAGAACTGGGAAGGCACGAACCACGTCCTCCGCATGCAGGTGATGCGCGACGGGGCGCGACGGGGGGCGCACGAGGGGTTCTTCGCCGTCCTCGAGGGGCGGCTGGGCCGCGCGGCGCTCGCCCGCGATCGGGAGGGATTCGAGCGGAGCGTCCGGGAGCAGGACACGTTGCTCCTGCGGCGCGTTTGCGACCGGCTGGGCACGTGGATCCACCTCGCCGCGCTCGCGGGAGTCGACGATCCGGCGATTCGCGCGCGGGCCGAGCTGAGCGCCCTGCGTCACCTGGCCTCCGACCCGATCCGGGACGGCTACGCCGCCCTCATCGAGCGCTGCGACGCGTCGCTGCGATGACCCGCCCTTTCCGGGAATCCCGTTATTCCTGGAGAGGTCGGATCATGAGAATCGTCGCTTCGATCGTCCTGGCTGGCTCGATCGGTGTCGCGCCCGTGCTCGGCGCGGACACGGGCAGCGTCTGCGTCCACCAGTACGCCCCCGGGAGGGAGTGCACCGGAAACGAGGTCCGGATCGCCAGGATCGCGCCGGTGAGCCTCGTCGAGGACTGCGCATCGGGGGATCCGGGAACCGCCCAGGCGGTCTTCCGGGTATGGGTCTCGGCCGGCGCCGCGAGCCAGTACGACATCGGGCTGTTCGTGGCGCTGGACGGGGGCAGCGCCCTGAGCGGCGCGAACTGCCTCCACGACTACCTCGAGCCGCCTCTGGAGACCTCGCCCGCCTACGGCGACGTCGACGGAAACGGCCGGCCCGACCTCTCCTCCGGTCCGTGGTGGAACGGCGAGCCGTTCGATCCCGTGGACGACTGCGGGGACCTCGAGGGCGGAACGGACGCCATCAAGACGCTGATCTCCGTTCGATTCGCCTGCGCGGACAGCAACCTCGACGGGATCGTCGACTTCTCGACGTGTTCGTCCTGGAGCGCCGGCACGACGTCGCACTGCACCAGTCTCGGGGGCGCGGTTCCGGGCGGGAACCCGAGGTGCGGCTGCAACGTCGTGGAGACGGGGGTTCCGATGCCCGGGGCCGCGGTGGCGTCGGGACGGGTGGCGGGACTGACGGTCGCCCGTGACGGCTCGGGTGGCTTGCTCCTCTCGTGGGCGGCCTCCTGCACCGCGACGGACGACGACTACGCCGTCTACGAGGGCACCCTCGGCGACTTCACGAGCCACGCGAGCGTGCTGTGCAGCACCGGCGGAGCGACCTCGGCCACGGTCCAGCCCGGACCCGGCGATCGGTACTACCTCGTGGTGCCGCGCAGCTCCCAGCGGGAAGGCTCCTACGGAACGAGCGGCGCCGGAGCGGAGCGCCCCCCGGCGACGAACGCCTGCGTTCCCCAGCTGGCGCAGGGCTGCTCGTAGCGGCTCCGGGCCGGCGTCGATCGAACGTATACTCGCCGGCATCGCGCGAACGAGGAGGCTTCCGCCCATGCGCATCGTGTCGGCAATTCTCGCCTCCGCCGCCCTGGTCGGACCCGCACGCGCGCAGGCGCCGAAGCCGGTCGTGCCCGACGACGTGGCGTCGAGCATCCGTGCCCGCGTCGAGTCCGGGGTGATGCCGGGCATCGTCGTCGGGATCGTCTCTCCCGGTGGAGAGACCTACCACTCCCAGGGCGTGCTCGAGGTCGGAAAAGCCGGGCGGGTCGACGAGGACACGATCTTCGAGATCGGCTCGATCACGAAGGCGTTCACCGGCATCCTGCTCGCCGACATGGCGCGACGGGGGGAGGTCAAGCTCGACGATCCTGTCGCGAAGTACCTCCCCGCCGAGGCGGCGCCCCCGCGCGAGGGGGAGCGGCAGATCACGCTCCTCGACCTCGCGATGCAGCGGTCGGGGCTGCCGCCGATGCCGGACAACCTGGCGCCCGCCGACCCGGCCGATCCGTACGTGGACTACGGGGCCGAGCGGCTGTTCGCCTATCTGCCGACGGCGAAGCTCGCGCGTCCGATCGGCTCGGCCTACGGGTACTCGAACCTCGGCGTGGGGCTGCTCGGCCACGCGCTCGCGCGGGCGGCGAAGTCCGACTACGGCACGCTCGTGCGCGAGCGCATCGCGGTTCCCCTCGGCATGCCGGCCACGGCGATCGACGTCGCACCGGCGCTCGCGCCCCGGCTCGCCCACGGGCACGACACCTCGGGCGCGAAGCCCGCGCCCGTCCCGGCGTGGACGTGGAAGCCGACGTCGAGCCTCGCGGGGGCGGGAGCGCTGCGCTCGACCGCCCGGGAGATGGTGCGTTTCCTCGCGGCGAACGCGGGGCTCGGCGAATCGAAGCTCTCGGGGGCCATGCGCGATGCGGCGCAGGAGCGCGGAGACGCCGGTTCGCCGAAGATGGCGATCGGCCTGGGCTGGCACCTCCGCAAGTCGGATGCCGGCACCCTCGTCTGGCACAACGGCGGAACCGGAGGATTCCACTCCTTCTGCGCCTTCGACCCGGCGACGAAGACGGGGGTCGTCGTCCTCGCGAACGGCAACGGCAGCATCGACGACATCGGGATCCACCTGCTCGACCCGAAGTCCCCGCTGCAGGAGGTCGCCGCGGCGCTGACGGTCGCCGAGCCGAAGCTCGCCCGGCTCGACGGGTACTACGACCTGGGCGGCGGCACGACCATCCACGTCACCCACGAGGGGACGCAGCTGTACGCCCGGTTGACCGGTCAGCAACGTCTGCCCGTCTTCGCACGTTCGGAGACGAGGTTCTTCTACCGTGCCGTTCCCGCGGAGCTGGAATTCGACGTGCCGGCCGAAGGGGTCGCCGGACAGGTGACGCTCCATCAAGGCGGACGCCGGATGCCCGCAACGCGGCTGGCGGCGGACGCGGTGCCCAAGGAGCGCGTCGAGATCCAGGTCGATCCGGCGGCCCTGGCGGAGTACGTCGGAGCATACGAGCTCGCCCCGGGAGCCGTCCTCGACTGCGCGATCGAGAGCGGACGGCTGGCCTGCCGGCTGACCGGCCAGCCCCGTTTCCCGGTCTACGCGGAGTCGCCGTCGGTCTTCTTCTACAAGGTCGTCGACGCGACCCTCACGTTCACGCGCGACGCGGCGGGGAAGGTCGACGCGGTCGTCCTCCGGCAGGGGGGCATCCAGCAACGGGCCGCGAGGATGCCGGAGGCCGCTCCGGCGCGCGAACCCTGACGGCTCCGGGGGCCGCGATCAGCGGCGCAGGTACTGGCTCTTCTCGACCGCGCTCGAGAGCTCGACGCCGGAGAGGCCGAGCCCGAAGGCGAGGCCGATCGCGAACATCGTGCGGCGCAGCCGGCGGTCTCCCACTCCGCGCGATCGAGATCGCAACGAGGCCACCTTCACGGACGCGAGCGTCTCGCTCGACCGGATCAGGTCGAGGGTCTCGCCCCGTGCGGACCGGGTGAGAACGACGGCGCAACCTTCCTGCGAAAGGTGCGGTTGCACCGCCCGCCGTCGCGCGGCCACCAGGACGACGCGTCGCGGTCCAAGCTCTTCGAGGAGCCTTTGGGCGTGCGGGTTCTCGGCGCCGACGATCACCGCACCGGAGGTGGCCGCGACGGCCACGTCGATCCCGAGCCGATACTCGGCCGGGTCGCCTCCGCCCTTCGGTTCGAGGACCGCCGCGACGCTCGCGTGGTCCAGCCGCAGCCCTCGGGCGACGATCGTCCGCGGGGAGAGGGCACACACCAGTTTCTCCACGCGCGGGTCCCCGAGCAGAAACCGGGCGCCGGCCCCGCGACCGTGCGCGTTGCGATCCACCGGTTTCCCGGAGACCGTGGTCTCCTGTCGCGTCGCGAGACCGACCGCGCTGCCGGATGCCCGGAGCAACCCTTCGAGGCTCCTTCCCACCGCGCCGGTGCCGCGCTCGCCCACGATCAGCGCGGTGGGGAGAAGGGCGGGCACCCCCACCGGGAAGGCCGTCTCGAGGATCGAGTCGGCGGAGTCCGCCGGGTCCGACGCCGAGACGACGCGCTGGAGCGCCCCCTCGCCCAATCGCAGGTACGAGCCGGCCAAGGGCTCGCAGGGGATGCCGCGCCGCCTCGCCGCGACCGCCAGGGCCGCCGCCTGGGGGGACCATCGGCGCCGGCGCGCGCGGCGCTCGAGCTTGGTCCTCAGTGCGCCGAAGTGGCCTTCGCGGTCCGGCGCGGAGGGATGGATCCCGGCGGCCGTCAACGCCAGCACGCCGGCGAGGGCGACGCGGGCGGCCGCGCGCGACACGCCGCCGGAACGAGACTCCCAAACGAGGTCGACGACTCGCGAGGAGGAGGGATCGCGGACGATCGTCGCGAATGCGGGTCCGTCGGAGGAGAGCATCGTACCCGCCACGGCGCGCTCGACCTCGAGGATCGCCTCGAGCAGCGCCTGTTCGAAGGGAACACCCGCGTCCCCCGTGCCGCGCCCCGCGAGGCCGCGAAGGTCCACACGCTGGGTGAAGACGGTCGAGCGGTGATGGACGTTGCAGCCGCGCAGGATGCGGCCCTCGAGGAGCCGGGGCTCGGCCCTCGCAGGCGTCGGCAAGGCGTTCCCCCTCGAGCTCACGGGCGCTCCGATCCTGTGCTCGGGCCGGGGGAGTACCGGAGCCCGCCGACTTCGGCGTGAGCGGTCCAACCGCCGCCGGGCGACGGCGGCCGGACGAGCGAGCGGGAGATGTCGAGCGGGGCGGGCCAGTGGTCCGCCGCGCAGGGCGCACCCGCGCAATCCCCCCAGGAAACACGGCGAACGATCGCGTTCGAGCCGTCGCGAAGTGCGACCACGTCGCCGCCGTTCGAGAGGCTGAGGCCTCCGGTGGCCCACTGCACCTCGGCGCCGCCGAATCGACCCGTCGGCACGCCGCCGCCGAAGACGACGAGCGTTCCGCCGGGAGCCAGCGCGCGGCCCACCGGGAAGACGTGGCGCTCCGGGTCCTCCGCGTCGCCGAGCGCCCATCCCGTGAGACAGACGGGCGTCCGGCCGGTATTGGCGATCTCGAGGAACTCGTCTTCGGAAGGATCGCGGACCCCGTCTCCGTTGGCATCCCCGGACGCTCCGGGCGGAGGGTCGGCGAGGATCTCGGTGATCACGAGGCCTTCGCCCTCGCCGGCTCGGCTCGGCGCGCACGGCGTCTCCTCGGGAGCGAACAGCAGGAACCCCGCGGAGGCCAGCACCCGCGCGGCGTCGTGGGCGGCGCGAGGTACCGTCGCCATCCTCCAGCCGAACGGGGCGTGCAGCTCCTCGGCCTTCGCCTGGGCGACTCCGAAGTAGAACCGGCCGCGCTCGAGGCGGGTCGCGCCCTGCGCCTGCGCCTCGGGGGTTCCACGAACCAGTTCGTCGCTCTCGGCGGTGGTCGTGTCGCGCTCACCGAGCAGCACGACGAATCGCATCGCGAAGAATCCGCGAAGGTCTTCCGGCTTCACCGGGCTTCCGCGGAGGCCGTACGGCACCGTGTTCCAGCGCGGTTCCGCGTCGGTGGGAAGGGTGTACCAGCCCGCATTCGCCGCCACCGCGCCGAGCGCGCGCGCTCGGGGAAGGAACGTCAGCAGCCGGTGGGTGAACTGGGCTCCCGCGCTGTGCCCGAAGAGGTAATAACCCCGCTGGCTTCCGCCGAGGGAGCCTCGGACCGCATCGAACAGGCGCTCGATCTCCGCATAGAGGTAGTCCTCGGGATCGCGCCAACGACCCGCTCGCATGACTCCGAACGTGTAGTCGGTGCCCTTCGGATAGGCTTCCTTGCCGAAGTGGGGCGCGACGACCAGCGCCCCGTACCGCTCGGCCACCGGAGCCGCGGCGCGGACGTAACGCTCGGCGTCTCGGCTCGCGCCGTGCATCACGAACCAGATGGGCCCGCTCGAGGGATCGAACGAGCGGCCGCGATAGACCCACGCGGTCAGCGTCCGGCCCTCCTTCGTCGCGAAGGCGACCCTGCCGAAGCCCCGTTCGGAGAGCGCCGACGCATCGACCCACTTCGCGACGGGATCGGTGTCGCGCTCGGCCTCCGGGGGTCGGGCGCAGGCGACGAGGGAGGGGGCGGTCACCGCCGCGGCCAGGACGAGCCTCGCGACCCAGGGTGCGGGGCGGCTCATTCCGCCGCCGACCTTCGCGCGGCCAGGGACACGACCTTGGCCGCGCTCGCGTCGGGGGCGCTCCCCGTCCGGACCGTCGCGGCGCCCAGGCAGCGCCGGGCCGCCTCGTCGATGATCCGTCGCATCAGGGCGGGGAACGTGTAGCCCGCCGCCGCCGCCGCGGTGACGAACGCCCCCCGCCTGTCGAAAAGGTCGACCCAGCGGATGTCGAGGACGAACGGCTCGCCGAACGGGGAAAGGCGGATGTCGATGCGCGCGTAGTCGCGGCACCCCGCGGCGGCGAAGGCGAGGCGGGCGCATTCGCGAACCCGTTCCGCCTGCGTCTCGTCGAGCGGCGCCGGGCAGATCCGGGTCCGCTCGTCCTCCGAGTCCTCGAGGAGCGGAAGGCACTCGAGGCTCTCGTTCCCGAGAACGGACGCGAGGATCCTCCGTCCGCGAACGATCTCCTCCACGACCGCGGGCTGGGCGTGATGACGCCGGATCTCACGGATCGCCGCCTGGAGCCTCTCCCGATTCCGGACGACGATCCGGGACGCGTCCGGCTCGAACCGCGGGCGTACGGCGAGCGGGAAGTCGAGATCCACGAACGCCTTGGGATCCGAGACCGTGCGGCACCGCGGCACCGAGACCTGCGCCTCGCCCAGCAGCGTCATCAGGACGAACCGGTCCGTCAACTGGGCCTGCGCCAGGGGGTCGGGGCCGGTGTAGGGGACGCCCGCGAGCTCGAGCATCGCCGGCACGTGGGCGAACCTGCCGCGGCCCTGCACGCCCGTCGCGAGGTTCAGTACGATCCCGCCCGGCGATCCCCTTCTCGGGTCCGGCGGCAGGTAGGCGGCGAGCTCGCGAAGGAGCGTCACGTCGCCCTCCAGCACCTTGACCCGGAACCCCTGCGCGCGCAGCGCGTCCACCGGCCGCTGCACCGACTTGGAGAGGTACTTCGCCGGTGTCCGGGGGCCGAGGCGGCCGATGAACCGGCTGCTCTCCTGATTGCGGACGACGGCGACCCTCGGTCTCTCGGAGGCGCCGAAACCCGCTCCCTCGACGAGCCGCGTCAGGCGCGCGGGCCAGTCCTCGAGCAGGCGAATGTCCAGGAACTCGGAGACGAAGACGATCGCGATCAGCTCCGTGAGGATCAGCTCCGGAAACTGGTAGGCGATCGGGGCGATCACCCGGTCGACCAGCGCGATGAGCAGGGCCAGCGCGATCGTCCATCCCGCCCGCCAGGCCGCCGTGACCGCGTTGTCCTGCTGCAGGGTCTTCGCGACCCCCTCGGCCAGCATCGCCATGATGATGACCGGGAAAAACGCGACACTCCAGACCGTTTCCGAACGGAGCCACGGTGCGATGAGCACGGCACCGAGCATGATCGCCGCGGAAAGGCACAGGATGACCGCGACGCGCGCGTACAGCGGGAGCCGGATGCGGCGGAACCAGGGGCGGATCGCGACGATCGTCCCGACGACGACCGCCATCAGGACGAGGCTCGGGACCAATCCGCTCGCCCGGAAACCGATCGCGATCAGGATCGCCCGGAAGCCGAGGACCCGGATGCCCAGGGTCAGGCGCGCGATCGCGATGAACAGGGCGCCCGTCGGGAGCATGAGCAGGTAGAGGATCGAGGGCCGGTCGCTCGCCGGGATCCACGCGAGGGTGAACCACTGCTCGAGGAGCTCGCCGAACTCGCGGAACGGACCCAGGCCGAACCCGTGCAGCGATTCACCGCCGGGAAGGGCCAGGATGCGGCAGAAGACCATCCCGAGCGGGAGGCACCCCAGCGCCGTCAGCACGGCGAGCGGGATGGTTCCGAGATGCCCCTTCCGCCGGACCAGCCGCCACCCGCTTTCGGCCGGGCCCAGCTCGAGCGCCGCTTCCTGCGCCGGCTTCGCCCCCTCGAGGTCCACGGCGTCCTACTCGGCCTTGCGAATCGCCACGACCGCCGACAGACCCGGCACCAGCTCCGGAGGCGGCTCGTGGAGCCGTATCCGCACACCCACGACCGGAGCGCTGCGCATCCTCGAGAACCGGGGCTGCGGAACCTGGGCGTCGGGAATCTCGAAGTCGGTCGAGAGGCCGATCTTGTCCACGACGCCCGCGAACTCGCGGCCAGGCAGGGAGTGGAAGCTCACCGTCGCCACGCTGCCGACGCGGACCTTCCCGATGTCGTCCTCGTCGACCCACGCCTCGATCCACACGTCCCGGCCGAGCCACATGGCGAGGATGGGCTGCCCGGCCTCGACCGATCCGCCGGGCTGGACGACCCGCCGGACGATCGCCCCGTCCTCCGGGGCCCGGATCGACGTCCCGTCGAGGTCCGCCTCGGCGCGCGCCAGCCTGGCGCGCGCGCGCAGCAGCTCCGCCTCGAGCACGCCGACCTTCCCTTCCTCGATCGCGATGAGATCGGCTTCCAACCGCACCGTCCGCCCCGCGGATTTCGCGGCGTCGCTGTTGGCACGGGCTTCGTCCAGCCGCGCCTCCGCGGTCAGTCGACGGGTCTCCGCGTTGCGCACGTCCTCACCGGACACCACGCCGTCCCGCTCGTACAGGGTCTGCCGGTTGGTGTGGTCGCGGCGGGCTTCCTCCGCGCGGATGCGTGCCTCCTCGGCCTGGGCCTGCGCCGCCGCGACCTTGGCCGCCGCCTCCTCCGCGGCCTGTCCGACGCGGCGCCGCTGGTGCAGGACGTTCAGCTGCTCCATGTCGATCGTCCGCTGCAGGGCCTCGACCTCGGCACGGGCCTCCTGCACCTCCGCGACGAGGTGCCGATCCTCCAGCCGCACGATCACCTGGCCGGCCCGAACCCGGTCGCCGACGTCCACCTCGACCGACTTGACGAGACCGGTCAGGCGCGTCCCGATCTCGGCGACGTGACCGCGGACGGAGGCGTTCTTCGACGTCACGTGGTTGGACTGATACCGCACCCAGAAGAAGAGCGGAGCCGCGAGGCCGAGGACCAGGAGCGGGACCAGCGCCCAGCGGGCGCGTTGCCAGATCCGTCGCAGCCCCTCGGCCGGCACGGGCGGCGCGCCGAGCAACCCGTGAATCGGATCGACCTCCGCTTCGGCCGGGGCGGCGGGGGGTGCCCCGGGCGCGGCCTCCTCCGGTCGAGTCCACTCCGTCGGCGCGGCGCCTCGGTCGCGGCGGCGCAGCTTGCCGGGATCTCCCATCAGACGCTCGACTCGGCGACGGCAGCCTCCGCCCGAAACGCTTCCAGCCTCGCCGGGGGGGCGCCGAACAAGGATCGTCCGACGCGGTCCACCAGCTCCCCGCGCGTGCAGAACGAGGTGAAGGAGTGGTCGATTCCGGGAACCTCGGTCAGCGAGACGAGCGGCTTCAGGCCGTATGCGGTGGCGGCGTCGCGCATCGCGGCGACCCAGCTTCGGGCACGCTCCACACGGTTGGTGCCCTGCTGCGCGTCCAGGCGCTCGCTGCGGCGCACGTTGCTCGAGCCCACGTCGTTGTGCCCGATGAGCACCTCCACGGGGACGCGGAGGAAACGCTCGGGGTTGAAGTTGACGCCCTCGAGCGAACGGCCCGGGCGGATGCCGTAGGGGTACTTGCGCGAGTGGTCGGGGAACGTGTACCAGCCCGCGGCCGCCACGGCGGCTCTCGCCACCCGATCCGGATGCGCCATGAGGTAGCGGTGGGCGAACTGCGCCCCGGCGGAAAAGCCGAACAGGTGGATCTGCGCGACGTCGGCGCCGCTCAACGAGCCCGCCTCCGCGAGGAACCGATGCAACAACAGGTCGACCCGATGGCCGCGATGGCGCCGGCCGAGACGCTGGTAGTCCATGTGCTGGTCCGGCGTGAAGACCGGGGCGACGAGGACGGCCCCCTGCTCCTCGCACAGAGGCGAGAACACGACCGTGTGCTCGAGGACGTTTCGGGAGATCCCGTGCACCGCGACCAGCACCGGCGCGCCGGGAGCGGCGGAGGCCGGCACGTAGATGAGGTACTCCTGGGTCGGGTCGCTCCGCAGGGCGCGCAGGAGGATCCGGCCTCGGGGCAGCGACCAGCGGGGGTGGGGTCGAGTGGCGGCCATCTCAGGCGGCTCCGATCCATCCGGACGCCTTCGCCTCCAGATGCTGTTGTGCCCGGCCGAGCAGCTCGATCGCCACTTCCGGGGACGCCAAGCCCTCGCGATCGTGGATGGGGAGCCCCGTGGCCTCCCTGGCCTCGGCGATCTGCAGGGGCGCCGCCGTGAGCACGCCGCTGAGAGCCAGCAGGGGGGTCGGCCGCTCCCGGAGCCATTGGACCCCCGCGAGCGCACCCATGGAATCCTGCGCCGCGAGCACGATCCCGCCGACGAGGCGGGAGAAACCCGGGCTCTCGAGAAGCGCGGCCGTCTCCCGCTGCAGCACGCCGTCGGCGATCTCGAGGACGACGGCGTCCACGCCGTGGGACGCGACGTGGCTCACGAGCGACACCAGGGCGCCCTCGATCTCCTCCGCGCCGACCCGGTACGTCGAAGCGAGGCCGACGTCCGTGAAGTCGAGCACGGGGTCGGCGCCCGCGTCCTTGAGCCAGAAGTAGTCTCCGCCCGCGCCCGTTCCCGTCACCTTGGCGTATCCGACGCGCAGGCCGGCCGCGATCAGCCCGCGAACGAGATAGACCGCGGACTGGGTCTTTCCCGAGTCCATCGACGTACCGACCACGGCGACGGGGGTGGGCCTGTACTCCGTGGGCGGTTCGACCGCCGGGAGGGCGTAATCGCGGAGGTTCATGCGTCGGCCGGAAGGGTCGCTCAGCAGGCCGATCGGGGTGATCTGCGTGGGCGCCTTCATGCTCGCGTGCCACGAAACCACGCGCGAGGCCATGCCCCCACCCGCGACGAGCTGGCAGGGCCCCAGTGTCTCCGGGACGAGCGCTTCGTACTGGTTCGACGCGTATCGGTTGCCGTAGGCCACCACGATCTCGTTCCCGACGAACAGGTGGCGCCGCCTTCCATTCACCATGTGCAGGTCGCCGTGCTGGCCGATGGCGTCCACCCGCGCCAGGAGGAGGTCCCCCGCCTCGGGTCGGCCCTTGGGCGCCAGAATCCCCGTCGCCGCCCCTTGCGGGACGCGCCGCGTGGTGAACGCCCATGAGGCCAGACGCAGACGGATCCGATCCCGACGCTTCTGATCCATCGCGCCCTGAAGCTCCGGGCGCGCGGCACGCATGTCGAGGTAGGGCGTAGGGGGCGGCGGGGACGACGACGTTGCGCTCGCCTCGGACGGCGAAGGGTCGGGTACCTCCCCGAGTCGGCGCGACGAATCCTGGTCCATCAACGTACCTGTCTCGACGGGGCGGCCCCCCGGCGTCGGAAGAGACTTCTTCGGTATGGCTTCTCGACCCCAATCCGGTACGCCCGCCGGACCGCTCCGGCAAGCGATCTCGACGCCGACGGGCGCAAAACAACGTCACGATAGCGCGATCGGATCCCTTCCGCGAGACGAGTCTCGAAATGGACGTCATTGAGAAGGAGAGCAGTGCCGAGAATCACGCCTTGTTAAACTTCCGGGAGTTGGGCGCGTGGTAGGCTGCGGTCTTCCTCGACGTAACCGGCAATCCGGCACCAGACGCATGAATCTCATCGGGTTCCATTACAACCGTTCGCTCCTGGACCGGCGCTGGCGGCTCAGTCCGTCGGTGGTCAATCGGGTCGCCCTGATCGACGCGGCGCTCAGGGAGGCCGGGCTGCGACTGTTCGTCTACGGCCCGCAGCACGTCCGCGCCGGGACCGACCACGTGGAGGGATGGCTGTTCGAGGACGGCAACTACCTTCCGACGACGGCGGCGATTCCGGTCGTGAACGGCAACTGGACGCACCGCACGCGCCGGCTGCTCGAACAGGGGATGGGTTACCAGGAGTTCGGACGGTGGGCCGAAGCGCGGGGGATCCGCATCTACGTCCCCCACGCCTTCTCGGAGCTGCTGGGAAACAAACACGAGACGTACAAGCTGGTGCGAGGGTTCCACGAGTCCCTGCACCCCCATTGCGAGCTGTACACCCGATCCGAGCGGCAGCTCGAGTATTTCGTCGAGACCGGGCGCCTCACCTTTCTCAAACCCTGCTCCGGCAGCAAAGGCAACCGGATCATCACCGTTCGTCGGGACACGACCGGGCTGTCCGTGACCCACTACGAGGCGGGAGCGCGGCGCCGCCACGCGGTGGCGTCGGTACGGGCGGCGGCGGAGTTCGTGCGCGGGCTGGTCGAGGGGAAGAGGCAATACGTGATCCAGCACGGGGTCGAGACCCTGCGCCACGACGGGTCGACCTTCGACATCCGGGTCACGATGCTGCACGACGGCGACACCTGGAACTGGCTGCACGAGGTAAGGCGGTCGCCGGAAGGCAGCGACGTCTCGAACGTGAGCCAGGGGGGGAAGACGGTCGTCACGGAGGAGCTGCTCTTCGACCTGCTGGGCCCCGAGGGTGCGCAGGAGATGCTCTACGAGCTACGGAACGAGTCCTTCGGGCTCGCCGCGTACCTGGAGCGTCTCCATCCCGGCGACATCCTCGAGGTGGCCTTCGATTTCGCGATCGACCGAGAGGGTCGGTTGAGGCTTCTCGAGATCAACACCAAGCCCGGGCTCGCCGGGATCGGCGCGGACGTCCGCATCTTCGAGAGGCGGCCCGAGCAGGAGCCGTTGTTCGAGCGCTGGGTGTATCCGCACGCGCGGCACCTCGCCCGCTTCCTCATCCGCAAACATCAGCGCCTGCGCTGAATGCCCCGGTACTCCGCGTGCATGCGTGCGGGGCGCAGGCTGTCCTTGAGCTGCCGGAGCCCCGGACGGCCCGCGTCCGAACCGTCGTTGACGAGATCGAAGTCGCGCAGTCGCAGGAGAAAGCTGCGGCGCTGGAAGTAGGCGAGCCCCGGTACGTCCTCGTCGGACTTGGCCTCGAAGAAACACCCGACCCCGGGGCGGATCTCGCCGCCGAACGCGAATCCCGCGAGGCGACCGTCCACGAGGATCACCTCGCCTCTCATGTCGGGCTCCCGGAGCCTTCCCGCCAACTCGAGGGCACGCCGGGCCGTGCCCGCGCCCCCCTCGGTTCCGTGCGCGGCGCGGTGCCGGTCCCTCCAGCGCCGGAGGAGGGCGCGGCAGTCCTCGGCGTGTTCCTCCGAGTAGGGCAGGACCTCGACGCGGGAGAGCCCCTCGACCCGCGCAACCTGGCGCCGAAGCGTCCGGAGGTTGTTCCCGCTCAGGTTCAGGTAGGTCTCCGGTCGATACAGGTACTGCATCCGGCGCGGCTCGAGACGCAGGCGATCGTGTTCCGACAGCGTCCCCGCGTCCTTCTCGTCGATGCGGACGATGCGCGCGGAGCGGTCGCCGTTGAACGCGTTCGCGCGCTCGAGGCAGCGCGCCAGGACGGGGAGGCTCGGAGGCAGCGGGGGAAGGTAGAGGTCCAGGCGGGCTCGTGCGTCGCGGACTCTCCAACGGAAAAGGCACAGGGAGTCGCCGTCCTCGGCCACGAGCACGGCGCTGCTCCCGGGGCGATGCTGCGCGAGCAGGTGGGGCCAGTAATAACCGAAGCCGGTCTGTTCTCCGGCCCGGACGGCGGCCTTGTAACGGTCGCGGTCCCCGTCGTCGAGGACCTTCAACCCCGCGAGAGTGCCCGATAAGTCGAGAAACGCCATGGCGTGGGGGATTCTAGCCAACCGCTCTCGGATGCTCCCCGCCGCCGCGCTCAGAAGGCATATCCCAGGATCTCGCGATCGCCGGGGCGGTAATACACGCGGCGGGCGACGTCGTCGACCTCGTAGCTCGGGACCTTGTCCTTGCCGATGGGGATCGTGCCCCGGACGGCGCCGTTCGACTTGTCGACCTGGGCGATCCCGAAGCCGTTCTCGAGCGGGACCATCATGAACTGGAAGTCCCGGGCCTGGGCGGATGCCTGGAATCGACGTCGCGCGAGCGTCGCATACGACGCCGACGCGCCCGCCGCCGCATCGGCGATCTCCGCGTAACCCCGGGACAACTCGTCGGCGAGCTCGCGCTCCAACGTCCCGTCGTCCCGGGTCGCCGCGTATTGGCTCAGCGCGGCGCTTCCCGCGCCCGCCTGCGCGGAGGCCATCCCCATGCGGACCGACTGGGCGATGTACAGCGCGCGGACCCACGCGGGGTCGCGCGGAGCGGGGTAGTGACTGCGGAACAGGACTTTCCCGTCCAGGTCGAAGCCGACCACGGACTGCGCCCCGATCAGGGTGACCCGGTCCGCGACGACCTCGAGCGCCCGCGGGACGTCCCCTCCCTCGAGCGCGACCGATCCCTCCCCGAGCCGCGTGAGCTTCGCCTGCGGCTTGTCGAGCCGCCACAACGCGCCGTCGTCGCGGGAGAAGACGTAGAGCGACGCTCCCGCGTCGGCCGTGACGAGAGAGTCGGAAACGACGGCGGCGCCGGGGAGCGGCGTGCCGGTGCGCGGATCGAAGACGTTCACCTCGTGGGTGGTCACGACCAGGACCCCACGCGCGAGCACCTCGGACCGCAGCAGGCGCCCCTTCACCTTCAGCGCCCTTTGGAACCGGAACGTGCCGGAGGCCACGTCGAGCACGTTCAGCGCGTACACCGTCCCCTTGTTGCTCCAGATGCCGTCCTTCCCCATCGTGACGACGAGGCCGGCGTCGGTCGCGAGGTGATCGACGATGCCGCCGTCCGACTCGATCCCCTTGCCGTTTTTCCCCCAGGCGGACCGTCCCGTGTCGTACTCGACCAGCCGGATCCCGCCATCCATTCCGCCGCCCGAGCTGAGGAGCGCTCCGTCGTCGAGCAGGACGGGGGGGTTGAGCGGACCCTTGACCTTGATCGACTTGGGCCAGACCGGCGAGCCGTCCTCCAGCCGGTAGGCCGCGTAGGAGGTCTGGACGGGAGGTGCGCCGTTCGTGCTCATGCCCTGCCCCGAGATCTCGGTCCCCACGAGAAGCAACCCGGGGCGCGTCGCCGGAACGAAGAGGCTCGCGACCCCCGAGCCGTCCCGGTTCGGGATGCGCCAGAGGAACTTGCCGGTCCGGGTGGAGAGCTTCCAGATCTCCGATCCGGAGGCGAGCACCACGGCGTCGCCGCCGACCTCCATCGGGCGGGACGGCACCGCGGACGGCAGCGAGGACTGGGCGAACTGGGCGAGCAGCCCGGCCAGCTTCTTCATGCCGGGGGAGGCTCCGCCGCCGACGACCTCGTCGTTCGACCACCGCACCTTGCCCGTGGCCATCTCGGTCAGGAACAACTTCAGCGTCGGGTCGTCCTTCTCCTGGCCCAGGATCAGCAGGCCTCCCGTGTCGAAGAGGACCGCGCGCTGGATCGTGTTGGCGATCCCCGCGGCGCGGGAGTCGAAGACGACGTGGCCGTCCACCGCGTCGAGGACGAGGGAGCGCTCGCGCGCGCGGCCGCAGGCCACGAGGAACAGCGTCGTGCCGTGGAGCACCTCGAACGATTCCTCGGAGGGGACCTCCAGATCGCCCCGGGTCCACGCGATCGCGCCGCTCGAGGGATCGACGCCGTGAAGGCCGCCGTCCGTGGCGACCACGAGCGGTCCCATCGGATGCACCCGCTGCCAGCGGACCGCCTGCTCGAAGCG